>SKKM01000253.1 GCA_007121485.1 Wenzhouxiangella sp.
AATCCGAACCGGCGCTGGAGGCGGGCGGCAAGGTCCGACTGATCGGCGCGCCGGATCCCCAGGCCGAAGCCGAGGCGCTGGCCGACACCATCGAAGACGCCCTGGCGCGGCACGCCGACGAGGCCGGCTTCAAGGCAGCGCTGATCGTGCGCGCCCGCTCGCACCTGAAGGACATCCTGCCGGCCCTGCAGCGCCGCGGCATTGCCTACCGTGCGGTCAAGCTCGACCCGCTGACCCGCCGGCCGCTGGTCCAGGACCTGCTGGCCCTGACCCGCGCCGTCATGGACCCGGACGACACCGCCTCGGTGCTGTCCGTGCTGCGCTCGCCGGCCTGCGGCCTGACCCTGGCCGACCTGCATGCCCTGGCCGGCGACGGCCGCCGCCTGGATGATGAGAACGCCATCGACCGCCTGTCGGGTGATGCCCGTGAGCGCGCCGCGCGGGTGTTCGAAGTGCTTGGACGGGCGGCCGAGCTATGGCGCCGTCGCTCCGTGCGCGACCTGGTCGAAGGCGCCTGGCATGCCCTCGGCGGGCCGTCGCTGTGCCAGCGCCCGGAGGTCGACCTGCGCGACGCCCGCCTGTATTTCGAGACCCTGGAACAGGCCGACAACGAGGGCCTGCTGGCGGACTGGAATGCCTTTGCCGAACTGCTCGACGACGCCAGCACCGAGGGCGATCCGCCCAGCGATGCCGTGCGCCTGGAAGTGCTGACCATGCACGGCGCCAAGGGCCTGGAGTGGGACCTGGTCGTGCTGCCCCAGCTGCACCGCAGCGTCGGTGGCCAGAATCGCGAGCTGCTGCACTGGCTGCCGATGACGCCCGCAAAGGGCGACGAGCAGGTCCTGCTGGCGCCGCTGCGCTCGGCCCGCGAATCGGCCAATCCGCCGTTGGTCAAGTTCATGCAGGCCGAGCAGCAGCAGCGCGAAGCCTACGAGCGCCAGCGCCTGCTCTACGTGGCCTGCACCCGGGCCCGACGTGAGCTGGTCCTGTCGGCCTGCCTGGATCCGGATAAACCGGACAAGGTGCCAAAGAACACGTTGCTGGCCGACCTGTGGCCCAGCCTGGGCGGAGAGTTTCGGGCCGATCTGCAGCGCCGCGTCGAGCAGGCGGGGCCCGCCGCCGAGGCGCCTGCCGCCGATGCGCTGCCGGATCAGTCCCTCAAACGTGCACCCGCCGGCTGGACGCCGCAGATTGAGACGACCTACGCCTGGCGTCCGGCCCTGCCGCCGCGCGAGCGCCCGGTCGAGATCGAATTCAACTGGGCCGGCACCGTAGCCCGGCGCATCGGCACCGTGCTGCATCGCCTGCTCGAGCGGGTCGGCCGCATCGGCGTCGAGTCGCTGGATCAGGCGATGCAGGAGCGCCTGGGCGGTCGGATTCCGGTGCTGCTCGCCGCCCTCGGCAGCGCCGGTGAGGAGCTCAGGAACTCAGAGCAAATCGTGCGCCAGGCGCTGCAGCAGACCTTGGCGAGCCCCACTGGCCGCTGGATTCTGAGCGGAAATCACCGCGACGCGGCTTGCGAATTGCCGTTGAGCGGCGTGATCAAGGGCGAGTTGATCAACGCCATCATCGACCGGACCTTTATCGATGAGCAAGGCGTGCGCTGGATCATCGACTACAAATCCGGCTATCACGCCGGCGGAGCGTTGGACGAGTTCCTGGGCGAAGAAGCCGAGCGCTATGGCGGGCAGTTGGGCCTTTATCGTCAGCTGTTCGAGCTGATGGGCGAAACCGAAATCCGAGCCGCCCTGTATTTGCCGCGGCATGATCGCTTGCAGCTTGTAGAACAATAGAGACGTTGGCGTCACGGTCGGTTGTTGGGTCAAATCCGATGAGCTACATCGTCAAACACTGGCGCGGCGAGCTTTCCTTGGCCGTCGCGTTCTGGGTCAACTGCGTACTGCTCACTGCGGTGCTCTTTGTGCCTTGGGGTTTGGGTATCAGCCAGTCGTTTCGCTTGAGGCCGGATTTGTTTGCGGCATTGTCGATTGGCTTGGGGATTGCGCTCGTGCCGGTTTATGTATGGCAGCTGGTTGGTGTGTTTCGTTCAGCGCGAAAGCAAAAGATCAGCACGGGTCGGAAATTCTTCTCCGCAAGAGACATGGATGCCGTGCGTCAGTAAGCCGGCGGGAACAACTGACTAATAAGGCCAGACCTCGGTTTTGACCGCTCAGGTTGTATTTCCGGGTTGCTGGCCTTTACAAACGCAGTGGATTCGCTAAACTACACCAAAAGTATGATAATAGGCGGTGTTTCCACCATGTCCACAGTGCGCAAGACGATCACTCTTACTGATGCTCAGGATGACTGGATCAAGGCCCAGGTCGCCAGCGGTGATTACACGAACGACAGCGAGTATTTGCGTGACTTGATCCGTCGCGAGCAGGAAAAGGTGAGTGCGCTGAAAGCAGCGATTGACGAGGGCCTGGCTAGTGGTGTCGGGACTCGGAGCCTGGACGAGATATGGGCTGAGGCAGAAGCGCGCTCCCGCGCCGCTAATGGCTAAGTACCGCTTCACGCAACGGGCGGAGCTCGACCTGGAAGCCATCGCCGACTATACGATCGAGCGATTTGGTGTCGAAAAGGCCCGGTCTTATCTCGCTGATTTCAAGTCGTGCTTCGATCACTTGGTGGAAAATCCGGAAGTCGGACGACGGGTAGAGCACCTGCGGACCGGGCTCCGGAGGTACGAGCATGGGTCGCATATCGTTTTCTATCACGTAACCGATAGCGGTATCCTCATCGTCCGGGTGTTGCATTATCGAATGGATGTGAAGCGACACCTGTAGCGGGGGCTCACGTTAACAGCATGAGTGCCAAGGAGCCGCACGTGAGCATAAGCACCAGAATCCAGCTAGACCTTGAGGTGCAGTCGTGGCCGCTGAAAGTGCCGTTCCGGATCACCGGCCATGTCTGGGAGCACCTGGACATCGTGGTCTGCCATCTGAGCCGCAACGAACAGACCGGCCGTGGCGAGGCGGCGGGGGTCTATTACCGCGGCGAGACCGCGGCCGTACTCAAGGCGCAGATCGAATCGGTGCGCGCCGAGATCGAGGCGGGGATTGGTCGCGATGCCCTGCAGAAGCTGTTGCCTGCCGGCGGGGCGCGCAATGCGGTGGACTGCGCGCTGTGGGCTCTGGAGTCACGCGAGCGAGGGGTGCCGGCGTGGCAGTTGGCCGGGATGGAGCGACCGCGGTCCTTGCTGACCACGTTTACCCTGGGCGGCGATGAGCCGGAAGTGGTGGCGCAGCGAGCGCAAGACGCGGATTTCGCGCGCGCGCTCAAGCTCAAGCTGGTCGGGGACAGTCGGGATGCCGAAAGGGTGCGCCAGGTGCGGGCCGTCCGGCCCGATGTCTGGCTGGGCGTGGACGCCAACCAGGCTTTTGACCGGGCTGCGGTGGAGGTGCTGCTGCCGATGCTGGTTGAACAGCGGGTGTCCCTGCTGGAGCAGCCTTGCCGCATCGGCGCGGAAGAAGAACTGCGCG
>SKKM01000162.1 GCA_007121485.1 Wenzhouxiangella sp.
CACTGCGTTACCCTTCGCGCCATCATTGACTCGCCACGTAATGGCTTGGACCTATATGAGCGATCGCATTTGCGGACCAGCACCGCAAAAGCATTTGAATGAATACAGGGGGTATTTCTTTACTGATTTCGAAAGGGGCAACCAGACGCCAATCCAGGCGGAGGATGCATGCTGAGCCTATCTGCCAGAGCTGCCGGCTTGCAGCAACAAGGGTCAGAGGACAGAATCTTTGGCGACCGATTTCTCGAGCCCGCTGCCAATAAAATACCCGACTCGATTCGGATCCTGAACCGCCTGACCTTTGGGGCGACCCAGGAACTTCGCGCGGAGTTCAACTCTCTCGGCCGCACGCTTGAAGAGCGTACGCAAAGGTACGTCGAGCAGCAGCTGAATCCGAACACGATAAACAATGCAGATTGCGAAGACCGGATTCTCGCCGGCGAGTACGAGAGCCTGGACAAGAGCATTCAGGAACTCTGGGCCGACTACCTTCATGGCGACCTCCAACGCAACATACCTGTCCGCGAAGTCGAGGCCGCGAAGATCGTCCGGGCGACCTGCAGTCGCCGCCAGGTCTACGAGCGCATGGTCGACTTCTGGCACGACCACTTCAACATTTTTGGCCCCAGGCCAGGTGTAAGGGAATCGTTCCCTCAGTTCGACCGCGATGCGGTTCGCCTCCACGCGCTGGGCAATTTCCGCCAGCTGCTGGAAGCGACGGCCAAGTCAACCGCGATGCTGTATTACCTGGACAACCATGCCAGCCGCGTCGGGGGCTTCAACGAGAATTACGCGCGCGAACTGATTGAACTGCACACCATGGGCGCGGAGGTCTACTTCCCGACGATCGATCCGTTCGAGGTGCCTCTAGGTCCGGATCGCCGGCCCCTGGGTTACTGCGACGAGGACGTCTTCGAGGCGGCCCGCTGCTTGACCGGTTGGACAGTACTCAACAATGCCCGGGACTTGCGCTCCTTGCCTGAAGCCAACACCGGAGCGTTCATCTACTTCGACCAGTGGCACGACAGTGAAAGCAAGTTCTTTCTCCGCCGATCCATTCCAGCTGATCAGGCACCGATGGCAGACGGCCAATTCGTGTTCGATCAGCTCTGCAGTCATTCTGCCACCGCCCGTTTCCTCTGCCGCAAGCTGATTCGGCGCTTCATCACCGATGAACCGAATCCGGACCTGGTCGAGTCCGCGGCGCAGCTCTGGCAGCAACACTGGCAGGCACCGAATCAAATCGCCATCGTGCTGCGCCATATCCTGACCGCCGAGAATCTGCTGGCCGAAACCACCCCCAAGCTGAGGCGTCCTTTTGAGCTCCTCATTGCGGCGCTGCGTCAAACGGGCTCAACAGTAGCTCCCTTGGTCGCAGAGGGCGGCGTCACTTGGGGAAGGTTCTTCAATCTGCTCCAGGGAACGGGGCAAAGACCCTTCCGCTGGGCGCCGCCGGACGGCTATCCCGACCGCGCCATCGACTGGATATCGGCGTCCTCACTGGCCATGAGCTGGAGGATGCTGAGCCATCTGGTAGAGATGACCAGCGATGACGAACCGGTCCTGCCCATCGTCGAACCGACCCGGCAGCAGTTCTCCCCCAATCAGCGCACGGCCAGAAACCTGGTCGACTGGTGGCTGGATCGACTGCTGGGCTTCCGGCCGACGGCCAACCGCTATCAGGAGCTGCTGGACTTCATGCGTCAGAACGCTGGGCCGGATGAACCTCTGGACCTTGATACCAGGCTGCCTCACGGGCGCGGTCGCACGGGAAATCTCGCTGAACACTTCGTCCCTGCGCGGCTTAGAACGATGGTGGGGCTGATCTACATGCTTCCTGAATTCCAGGTACGGTGATGGCCATGAAACGTAGAACTTTTCTCAAGACTGGTTGCGCGGCGACCTGTGCCGGCTTGTTCCCAGGCTCACTGTGGTTCAGCAGCAACGCGGTGGCTTCCGGCGGGCAGTCGCCGGTCCTGGTCTACCTGTTCCTGCGCGGCGGCATCGACGGCCTCCATCTCGTGGTCCCTTACGCCGGTCCGGAACGTATTGCCTATGAGTCCTTGCGGGTCAACGGCAGTGTAAACCTGGCCATCGAAGAATCTAGCCTGCGTCTAGTTGATCCGCAGTGGGCGCTGCATCCTCGAATGGGCGGCGAAGCAGGTGATTCGGTCGACGTCCCCGGGCAGTGGCTGCATCGCCGGTTTGTCCAGAACCAGCTGGCCATCGTGCAGAGCGTGGGCATCAAGGGTCCACCCAATCGCAGTCATTTCGACGCCCAGGCGTTCTGGGATCTGGGAACGCCGGGGTCAGTGGTCAGCGATACCGGCTGGCTGAGCCGTTACCTGCAGGTGAAGGACCCACTGCCGCCGGCAACCTTCGCCTCCGGATTCGGATTCGCAGGCAGAGCTCAACATGCCTGGCGCGGATCCTCGAAGGCATTGATCGTGGACAGGCCAGCCGACTTCGGCATCGACGGATTCCATAGCAGTTGGGTCTCAGACAACCCGAACGCCCCGGGACACGAGGCGGCCTATCGCCGGCTTCAACCCATGTGGGCCGGAGAAGACCCGGACCACCTCGCATACGGACAACGCACCGTCGAGGCGGTTGACTCCTTGCGCAGCGTGAATTTCTCGGAGTACCAGCCCAGCGGCGGCGCGATTTATCCGAACATAGACCTCGGAGAACAGCTAAAGAATCTTGCCCAACTGATCAAGCTCGACAGCGGCCTGGTCGCGGCGACACTCAATTACGGCGGCTGGGACAATCACGCGGACATCGGCATGCCAGAGCCCGGAAATCGCGGCCACATCGATCACTATGGTGATCGAGTCGAGGATCTGTCAAGGGCACTTGACGCGTTCTATACGGACCTCGAGAATGCCCCGGGCGGAAATCTGATGAACCGGGTCATTGTCGCTGTGGTCAGCGAGTTCGGCCGGCGCCTCCGTCCCAACCAGTCGGCCGGCACCGACCACGGCTACGGCAACATGATGATGGTAATGGGCGGCGGCGTGCAGGGCGGATTGCACGGCACCTTCACCGGGCTGGACTCCAATTCCCTGGTGCAGGGCGTGGATCTGGACGTCAGCACCGACTATCGGCAGGTCCTGGCCGAGGCGATGGTCACCCGGGGCAACTTCCCCATCAACCGTTTGGAGCAGGTGTTCCCCGAGATGGGCAGCTACAGTCCGCTGGGATTGTTCACCTAACCAACCGACGCAATGCGGCGCGGGGCGGATTCGCCCCGCGCATCAAGATCAAGATCAGGAAGCGCGCCTTACCAGCATGGCGTGCAGCCGACGATCGTCGGCGCTTTCCACCTCGAAGGTCCACTCGCCGATTTCCACCGACTCGCCGGCCTCGGGCAGGCGCCCGAACTCGGCCACCACCAGCCCGCCGATGGTGTCGTATTCATCGTCGCTGAATTCGGTGCCCAGGGCATCGTTGAAATCGTCGATGGGCGTCAGGGCCTGGA
>SKKM01000310.1 GCA_007121485.1 Wenzhouxiangella sp.
AGGCTCACCCGCCAGTCCAGGTGCGGCCCCGTGGCGCGCCCGGTGGCGCCAATCAATCCGATGACCTCGCCCTGTTCAACGCGCTGTCCGCTCTCGACCAGGATCTCGCTCAGGTGCAGGAAGGCCGAGACCAGTCCGTGGCCATGATCGACGAAGATCGTGCCGCCCGAGAAGTACATGTCGGGATGGGTCAGGGTGACCAGTCCGGCGGCAGGCGCCTTGACCGGGGTGCCGGTGGGAGCGGCAATGTCGATGCCCCAGTGCGGCGCGCGCGGCTGACCGTTGAGGATTCTCTGCGACCCGTAGACGCCGGTGATGCGGCCGTGGGCCGGCCAGATGAAGCCCGCGGTCCAGTCGGTCCTGGCATCGCGGCGCTCCCGGGCCCGGCGTGCCATGGCGGCCTCGTCCCGAATCCTTTTCAGAACTTCAGGGCGCGGCGTGACCTGCTCGCTGGGCAGGCCGTCAATGTGCTGGATATCGAAGCTGCGGGCTTGCGGGGTCAGGCTTCGGGACCAGCGCGTCCCGTCAGGCAAGGTGACTTCCAGTTTCCTGGACTCGGTGTCGTCGCGACCGAAACCGATCAGGAAGCGGCCGTCGGGCGAGACCATCAGAACCTGGCCGTCGAGCCAGGCCTGGCTGCCCTCGGGCGCCTGGCCGAAGACCAGTCCGCCCTGAACCACTTCGCCCTCGAGTTCGACGCTGGCGCCGGCCGGTCCTGCCAGCGCGGCCAGCAGCAGGCTGGCGCCGAGCAGACGGAAAATCAGTTCAGGCACTGTCGCCACGCCGCACGCTCAGCACTTGCCCTGGCCGCAGGATGCTGTGTTCGTCGAGGTTGTTCCAGCGCATCAGGTCCGCCATCGAGACGTTCAGGCGGCGGGCAATGACCCACAGCGAATCGCCGTTGCGGACCGTGTACTGGGTCACCTGGGTCCGTGCCGGCGTGCCGGTCGCCGCCGGGGTGTCGGCACGGATGCTCAGGCGCTGGCCCGGCCGGATCGTGGTGCTTTGGCCGAGATTGTTCCAGCGCTGGATATCGGTCACGCTGACCGAATGACGGCGCGCGATCACCCACAGGCTCTCTCCCGGCCGGACGCGATGGTAAAAGTGGCGGGTCGGCAGCAGTCGCTCCTGCAGGCTGGCCATTTCCTGGTAACGATAGGCCCAGGGGCTGTCGGTCGGCAAGGTACCGTTGGCGCCGGGCAGCCGCAAGACCTGGCCGATTGCGAGATGGTCGCCGTTCAGGTTGTTGGCCTCCCTGAGTGCGGCGATGCTGGTGTTGTTGCGCTGGGCGATTCCGGACAGCGTATCGCCCCGCCGCACCGTGATTTCCTGCCAGGTCAGCACATCCTGGCCGTTGAGCAGGGGGAGGGCGGCCATGACCTCGTCGGCCCGCTCGATGGGCACAAAGACATGATGGGGTCCGCCCGGCGGCGTCATGTGGCGGTTGAGTCCCGGGTTGAGCGCGACCAGTTCGGCGATTTCCAGATCGGCCTTCGCCGACAACTCGACCACGTCGGTCGGCCCCGGCAGCTCGACCCTGGCGATCAGCGGCTCGTTGTCCCACACCGGCAGTTCGAGGCCGAAGCGCTCCGGTTCGCGGAACAGACAGCCGAGCCCGTTCAGCTTCGGGATATAGGCCCGGGTCTCGCGCGGCAAGGTCAACTGGTCCCAGCCGGTTCCCCTGTTGCGCGCCTCGTTGCTCCTGACCGCGCGTTGCACTCGCCCCTGGCCGGCGTTGTAGGCGGCCAGGGCAAGATTCCAGTCGCCGTCGAACAGGGCATTGAGGTGAGTCAGGTAATCCAGGGCGGCACGGGTGGCGACGTGCACGTCGCGCCGGCCGTCATACCAGTCGTTGATCTGCACGCCGCGGTCCAGCGCGGTGGAACTCAGGAACTGCCACGTGCCGGAGGCTCGTTCGCGCGAGTAGGCGAAGGGATCGAAGGCGCTTTCGACGATCGGCAACAGGGCCAGCTCGCCGGGCAGGTCGCGCGCTTCCAGTTCACTGGCGATGTCGTACAGCCAGGGGTGGGCGCGATTGAGCACGCGCTCCATGTAGTCGGGCCGGGCGCCGAACCACTCGGCCCACTGCAACGCCGGCCCGCCGGCCGGACATTCGCTGAACTCGAAGCGCTCGACGATGCGCGCGATCAGGTCCGTCTCGACCTCATCGAAGGGCTCGATCCGGACCGTCCGGCGCGGGTCGCCGGCAATGCGACGGGTGGCCTGCTCGATGGCCTCGAAAGGATCATCGAGTTCGGCTTTCAGGTAGTAGGGGACACGACTCGTCGGAGGATCGGACTCGGTCGCCGGCTCGCGCGGCTCCAGGTTTGCGCAGGCGGAGAGAACAATTGCCAGCAGCAGGATCAGGACGGCACGACAGTGACGGGTAGAGAGCAGAACGCACCTCCACGAAACAAGGTTGTAGCAACTGGCCATTATCGCCGATGCCGGGCTCAGGTCAAGCGCCGGCCGATGGATGGTCGGCCCGCTCCTGAAGCGGTATTTGTTATGCTTGATTTCGGAGCGAGCAAGCTGTTAGCTTAGCCAACGTCGTCCGGCGAGCGCCGGACACGAACATGCCTCTCGGAAAAGGAAACGGGCTGATGTTCCGGCACTCGATGCGGACCGACAGAGTCTGCACGGGCCGGTCGCGGCTGCTTCGAAGGGGCTGACGGGGTATTGAAGTGGCCTGCCTGCTCGCCGGCCAGCGCCACAGCGGAGGGAAATGAAAAGCATGATCCGGATCCAGAAGGGGCTAGACCTGCCACTGCAGGGCAGCCCCGAGCAGCGGGTGGAAACCGGTCCGAGCGTTCGCTCAGTGGCCTTGCTGGGCGGCGACTATCCCGGCATGCGGCCCACCCTGCACGTCGCCGAGGGCGATCGCGTGCGGCGGGGGCAGCTGGTGTTCGAGGACAAGAAGAACCCCGGCGTACGCTTCACCGCCCCGGCCGCCGGCCGCGTCAGCGCCGTCAATAGGGGCGAGAAGCGCTTCATGCAGTCGCTGGTGATCAACACCACCGATGGCGACGGTGATCAGCGTTTCGACAGTTACCGCCCGCGCTCCTTGTCCGCGCTGAAACGTGATCAGGCACGTGAACTGCTGATCGAGTCCGGCGAGTGGACCGCCCTCCGCACACGCCCGTTCGGCCAGACCCCCCCGGTCGACAGCGAACCGGCAGCCATTTTCGTCCGGGTGATCGACACCCAGCCGCTGGCGCCGGATCCGGCCTTGATCATCGAGCCGGAACTTGAGGCCTTCGAAAACGGGCTGAAGGTGCTCAAGAGCCTGACCGATGGCCCGGTCTGGGTCGCCCGGCCGCCGGACTCGCCGTTGCCCTCGTTTGCCGGCGACGGCATCCAGGAAGAGGTCTTTGCCGGCCCGCACCCGGCCGGCAATTTCGGCACGCACATTCACTACCTGTGCCCGGTGGGTCGCCAGCGCACGGTGTGGACGGTCGACTACCAGGACGTGA
>SKKM01000014.1 GCA_007121485.1 Wenzhouxiangella sp.
ATCAAAATACCTACGGTATTTGATGCTCGGCATTTGCGGCGCAGGTCCGCAAATACCTCCGCTCATAGGTCCCGGCCGTGCCGGCCGGGTATTAACCCGGCATGCCTACTTGCACGCCGGGTTAATAGCGGAAAGCCCGGCGCGCGGGCAATCCATTGTTTCTCTGCGATCTCTGCGCCTCCGCGCGAGGACAATATGGAAGCACTCGGAGCGAGCAGCCAGTGTTCCTATTGCAGATAACTCAAAGCCACGAACAGCGCGCGGCCGGCCGCATTGAAGCCGAAGGCCGGCTCGTAGAAGCGGTCGCCGGCGTTTTCCAGGCGCCCTTCCAGTCGCAGGGTGTCGCTGAACTGCCAGCCGCCGCGCAGATTGATCAGCGTGTAGGAGGGCAGCTCGACGCGGCCGACGTCGACCCGGTCCCCGACGTACAGCAGCTCCACGCCCAGCCAGTGCCCGCCGGTGAACAGGCGGTCCAGGCTCACCCCGGCCTTTTGTTGCGGCCGCCGCAGCAGCTCCAGCCCGCTGTCGCGATCCTCGGTGTCCTGCCAGGTCAACTGGGCCTGGGCGCGCCAGTTTTCAGCGCGCAGGCGATAGGCCAGTTCCGCGCCCTGGATGCGGGCACGGCGGATGTTGATGGCCTGGAAGTCGGTACCGGCGAAGTCGATCAGATCGTCGATGCGGGTCTGGAACAGGCTCAGGGAAAGACGCGCGCTGGGTGCCAGCTGCCAGTCGGCGCCGGCCTCCAGCGATACCGAGGTTTCCGGGTCGAGGTCCGGGTTGCCGGCGAACAGCCCGGAGAATCCGGGCGAGAACAGCTGGTTGAAATTGGGCGCCCGGAACGCGCGACCGATGGATGCAAATACCCGCCAGGCTTCGCCCGGACGCCAGCCGGCGGCCAGGTTGCCGGTCAGGGCGTTGCCGAACAGCTGGTCGCGGTCGGCGCGCAGGCTCAGTTCATAGTCGAAGTCATTGACGCTGCCGTCCAGGCCGGTCCAGGCGCCCAGGTTGTAGCGCGAGTCCGACCAGCTGCCACGTGCGACCCCCGATTCTTGCCAGGCGTCCACGCCCAGCAGCCAGGCGGCGCTGTCACCGATCCGGTTCTCGCCGATCAGGCCCGCCTGTAAGCGCCGGGTGTTGTTCTCGCTACGGCCGAAAGGCGCCTCAGTGTCCAGGCGGTCGCGATACATCGCGGTACTGCCCGACCAGCGCCAGGCACCCACGGGGTCCATCTGGTATTCCAGCCGCAGCGCGTAGTTGGTCACGTCGGACACGCCCTGGTCGAACTCGATCTCGCCGTCAGCCAGGCGTGCGCTCCAGTCCAGAACGCCTGGGCCAAGCCGGCTGGCGCCGCCGGCGGCCGCGCTGAGCAGCTCCAGGCCGTCATCGTCGGGGTCGAAAGCAAAGCCGCGCTCGTTTTGCGCCGAGAAGCCGCCGACGCGCCGACCGGCAAGCATGAGTCCGGCCTGTTGCCCGCCGATGCCGGCGCTTAAAGCCCGGTCGCGATAGCGGCCGTAACCGGCCCGAACCCGGACGCCCTCCGGCTGCCGGGTGAAGATCTGGATCACCCCGCCGATGGCGTCCGAACCCCAGCGCGCTGCGCGCGGACCGCGCACGATCTCGATGCGCTCGACCAGGGCAATGTCGATCAACTCCCAGGCAAAGCCGCCGGTGCCGGCGGCGGCCACGCGCACGCCGTCGATCAGCACCAGCACGTGGTTGGAGTTCGAGCCGCGCATGAACAGGCTGGTCTGGCCGCCGGGTCCGCCGGTGCGGACCACGTCGACGCCGGCCTGCTGGCGCAGCAGTTCCAGCAAGTCCGGGGCCTGGGCCAGCTCGATGTCGTCACGCGTGATCACGCTGGTCCGGGCCAGTGCTTGATCCAGCGCCTGGCCGGTGCGAGCGGCGGTGACGATGATGGTGTCGTCGACGGCCGTTGCGGCATCGACCAAAGAAACGGAAAGAAAAACGCCGGCCATGACCAGGCCGGTGAAGGTACGTGCTTGCATTGTGTTGGCTCCTCGCGCTCACCCGCGCATCGGCCGGGTACGAGGAGTAACGGGGAACGACGGGCGCAAGCTTGAGGTTGCAGCCGGAGAACCCCGGTCGCCCACCGCAACCCGGTAATCATGACAACGCAGGCCGGTCTCCTGACTCTCGGTGGCAAGCGCGGCTGGCTGGCCGGCTTGCCGGGGCCCGTTCCTTCCCCTGTTGCCAGAGTGGTTGTCTTGGACCCGCACCGATGGCGGCGCCATCGATACCGATTACAGTTGCGGGGGCAGCACCGGATTTGCACCGGTTTCCCGTTTCACCCCGGGCGTTTGAGCACCGGGGCACCTGCGAACTTTGTTTGGGGGATGAACCCCGACCCCGGATGACCCGGGGCCGGGGAGAGTATAGCTCAGGCCGCCTGGCGCTGCTCCGAGCGCGCGGCGTCGCCGGACGGGGTCAGGCCCGCCTGCAGCTCTTCGTGGTCGAAGTCGTCGACCGCCACGACTTCCAGGCTGCGCTTGCGCACATCCAGCAGCAGTTCGACGTCCTGGTCGCTGAGCAGGCCCTTGTCGAAGGCCTGGGCCACCTGCTCCTCGTAGGTGCGGCCGCCGATTTCGCCGCTGCGCAGGGCCTTGAGCAGCTTGCGGTCCAGCGGCTCGGCGGCGATCACCCTGGGCAGCAGGGTTTCCATGACGCCCACCGGGTGACCGGCGCGGTCCGACTTGTAGATGCCGCGGGTCAGGCGGTCGCGGGTCTCGGACGGCGACAGCATGAGGGCGGCAACCTTGTGGCCCAGGCGGTCGTTGGGCGCGCGCTCGGAGCGGCCGGTCGGGAAAACGACCAGGCGCAGGAACGGACGCACCCAGGCGAACGGGTAGTTGTCGATCACGCCGGACAGCGCATTCTGGATGCGGTGGATGGCATCGTGGAAGGCCCATGCCATGATCGGCTGGTCGGCCGCCGGCCGGCCTTCCTGCTCGAAACGGCGCAGCATGGCCGAGCAGATGTAGAGCTGGCTCAAGGCATCGCCGAGGCGGGCCGAGATCTTCTCCTTCTGCTTGAGCTTGCCGCCGTAGGTCAACATGGCGATATCGGCCAGGAAGGCAAAGGCGGCCGCGTAGCGGCTCAGCTTGCGGTAGTACTTGCGCGTCTTGCGGTCGCCCGGCACCGCGGCAAAGCGGCCGGAGCTTAAGCCGAGCACCATCGAGCGCACCGCGCACGACATGCTGTGGCCGACATGCGCGAACAGCAGGCGGTCGAAGGTCTTCAGGCGATCGTCCTCGTCTTCGATCTGCAGCGCCTCGAGTTCCTTGAGCACGTAGGGATGGCAGCGGATCGCGCCCTGGCCGAAGATCATCAGCGAGCGGGTCAGGATGTTCGCGCCCTCGACCGTGATCCAGATCGGCGCGCCCTGCCAGCCGCGGCCGAGGTAGTTCTTCGGCCCCAGGATGATGCCCTTGC
>SKKM01000124.1 GCA_007121485.1 Wenzhouxiangella sp.
AGAACCCGTTCCGACGTGGAGGCCCTGCTGAAAAACATCCGCGAGGCGCTGACCAATGCATCCGCCCGTAGCCCGGGGGTGGCGGCGGCTGCCAGTTTCGGCATCGCCGAATTCGTCCCCGGCGCCGGGCCTGCGGATTACGAGCAGCTACTGGCCGCGGCCGACCGGGCGATGTACCGCGACAAGCGAGACGCAGCGCTTTCTGTCTGAGCCGCAGGCGCACGCCATCACAGCGGCAATCTCCGGTTCAGGGCTTCAACCACTGCCAGATGGCGTCCAGGCAGCTGCGCCCGAGATGCCTACAGCGCCCGGGACTCCATCCGAATTCCCGATCCGGGGTCACCGCAGAATCCTTGAACGGCATTTCCAGGGTCATGGCCAGGCAGCCAAAGGTCTCGGCGACGAAGTCGGTGCACTTGCGCAAATCGGCGCTGCCCGGCGCATCGACCGGGTAGCCGAACTCGGTCTGGAAGTCCGGGCTGATACCCGCCAGCAGCCGCTTGAAGCCATCGAGCTCGGCCTGGCGCTCGGCATTCCAGCTCGCGATGCCCTCGGGACCGGCAATGAAGTTGTAGGGCAGGCCCTCGTCGCCGTGCACGTCGAGGGAAAAGTCGACGCCGGTGCGCTTCATCCGCTCGACCACGTGGTAGACCTCAGGCGAAAACTCCGCCGACGGATCGCGCCATTCGCGGTTGAGATTGCGCCCGTGCGCGTTGCAGCGCAGGTGACCGCGCACACCGCCGTCGATGCACATGTTTGGCACCAGGTAGACCACGGCATGCTCCAGCACGGCACGCGCCACCGGGTCTTCGTCGTCGAGCAGGCGATCGAGGAAACCCTCGACCCAGAACTCGGCCATGGTCTCGCCCGGATGCTGGCGCGCGGTGATCCACAGACGTTTGCGGCCCGGTTCTGGCTCGCCGATGGTCAGCAGGGTGTGGGGATGACCGTCCGGGGTGGTGCAGAGGCTTTCGCCCTGCACCTTGGGCGACGCCAGCGCATCGCCGATCAACTGCTGGTGCCGCTCCAGGCTGTACGGCGCGAAGTAGGCGTAGTAGACGGCGTTCGCCTCCGGCGTGTGTTCGATGATCAGGCGCTCGCCGTCGAACGAGGTCGGCACGCGATGCCAGTCGAAGCCGTCGCTGGAGCAGACCGCCCGGTAGTCCTGGAAACCGTCCGGATACGACGCCTTGCCGGCGTTCTCGATGCTCATCCGGCAAGCCACATCGGCGGCGTTGCACAACTGGAAGTAGAACCACTGGAAGTGCCGGTCGCCGGCGTCCGGGCGGATTTTCAGGCGAATGTCGTCGGCGCTGTCGAGGCTCAGGACCTCGATGTTGCCGCCGTCGAAGCGGCTGTGAATGCTCAGGCTCATGCTTACTCCCGTTTCAAGCGTGCGGTGAGGGCCTCAATTATTGCAGTCTTTGTCCGCCGGCATGCGCTGATCAGCCCTGGAGTAAAACTCCGCTTCGACGCACGCAAACTCGCCGCTCAAGGGTGCATGCAGCCGCACAAGCTCCCCGCTTTCCGGATGCTGCAGCTCCATCTCCATCGCGTGCAGCAGCAGCCGGTGACAGCCGAACTCCATCCTGAACAGGCGGTTGTGGCGCCCCTCGCCGTAGGTGGTGTCGCCGATCAGCGGGTGGAAGATGTGCTTGAAGTGGCGGCGAATCTGGTGCGTGCGCCCGGTACGCGGCCACACCGACAGCAGGGAATAGCGGGCGCTGGGATAGCGCCCGATCGGGATCGGCAATTCAAGCGTCGCCAGCCGGACGTAGTCGGTGCACGCCGGCTGATCCTCGCGTCGATCTCCGGTCGACAGCGGATGGTCGATTCGACCGCTCGCCTCGGTGAATCCGCGCACCACCGCCAGGTAGCGCTTGCGCACGGTGCGGGCCATGATCTGGCGCCCGATCGCCGCCGCGGTATCGGCATCCAGCGCGAACAGCAAGACCCCTGAGGTCGCCCGATCAAGCCGGTGGACCGGCCACACCTTCTGGCCCAGCTGGTCGCGCAGCATCTGCATGATGAACTGGCGGTCATCGCCTCTGGGGCTCTTGTGCACCATGAGCCCGCACGGCTTGTCGATGGCGCACAGCCAGCGGTCGCGATGGACAATCCTGAACGGCCCGTCAGCCGAGACTGTTTTCTGGCGATCGATCGTGCTTACCGTTTCTTGCCGCCGTCGCGCTTGGCCTGATTGCGCTGGGTGCTGGCTCGCTTGTGACCCATGACCGCCTTGGCCCGCGTATTCTGCTGGCGCTTGCGCTCGCTGGCCGCCGATGCCTTTTCCGACACGAACGGACCCGGCGCGGCGGCCTTGGCCGCGACCTTCTTGCCGGCGGTTTTTTTCTTCGCCACTTTCTTGGCGACCTTCTTCTTTGCCGTCTTCTTCTTGGCCGCTTTCTTCCTGGCGACCTTGGTGGCAGGCTTGCTTGCCGTCGCTGCGGTCTTGGCGACCGTCTTCTTCGCGGTCTTCTTCTTGGCCGCCTTCTTGGCAACCGGCTTCTTCGCCGCTGTCTTCTTGCTCGCCGCCGGGGCGGCCTTCTCGGCCTGCTTGAGCACCTTGAGCTGAGCCTCGAAGCGCTCCAGCACCTCGGCAAACAGCTTGGCCTTCTGCTCGGTGCGCTCGTTGGTCGCGGGCTTCACGCCTTTCTTGGTGCCGGTGCGATCACGGGTTGCCAGTCGCTGACGCTTGTGCAGATCGCGGTACTTGTCGCGCAGGGTGCGCGCCCGCTTGATACCGTCCTGCACGCGCTTCTGCGGCAGCTTTTCAATGTTGCCGCGCAGGCTGGACTCGAAAAACTGGTACTCGGTCTTGTTGCACAGCGTTTTGGCGTGATTGCGGTTGTAAGCCATGGCTTGCCGTCTCCCCGGCGGTTGAAATGCTCCCGATCATAGCGCAGCTATCAGCCGCTGCCTATCCTTGCGCCGGCTGGCACGCTCAGGATTCGCCACTGGCCTGCATCAGCTTGTCGAGGATGCGATCCAGACTGCGTCGCTCTGCAGGGCTCAGGGCCGCCAGCAGGCGGCTCTCGAACTCCAGCGCCGCCGGTGCGATTGCCTCGTACATGCGCCGGCCGGCATGGGTGAGCGCCAGCGGCTTGGATCGCCGGTCTTCATGCCCGTCCCGGCGCTGAATCAGTCCCAGTTCGAGCAGATGCCGGACCGCCCTGCTGACGGCCACCTTGTCCATGGCCGAGCGCTCGGCCACGTTGCTTGCCGGGATGTTGTCAAAGCGGCCGAGAATGGCGATCACCCGCCATTCCGGTATGGACAGACCGAATCGCTCCGAGTAGGTCTGGGCAATTCCCTGGCTGACCTGGTTGGCCAACACGGAGAGGCGGTAGGGAAGGAAGTTCTCGAGCTTGATCATGCAGGAGAGCTCGGCGCTTGAAAATAGTTTCAAATGTAACTAATATCACGGGTTCACGCAAGCGCTGATCCAG
>SKKM01000016.1 GCA_007121485.1 Wenzhouxiangella sp.
ATGGGCAAGTGCTGCTGGCAGCCAGCACCCGCGATGGGGTCTTTCGCAGCACCGATGGCGGCGTCAGCTGGGCATCCAGTTCGGCCGGGCTGGCGGGTGAGGCGCTCACCGTCAACCGCCTTCAGTTCGACCCGGCCGACGCGCAGGTGGTGCTGGCGGCGACCCATGGCGGCCTTTATCGCTCTAACGACGGCGGCACGTCCTGGACGCGGATCGACGGCGGTCTGCCGAATCCGGAGGACGACTGATCATGGCCCGCTTCCTGATGGTGCTGGCCGGCGCGCTGGCTTGCCTGCCCGCCGCGGCCAGTGGCCCCTTCTTGGCCGATCCCAGCCGCAGCGAGCTGCTGGCGCTGAGCTTTTCCCCGGATCGTTCGAAGATTGCCAGCGGCGGCCTGGCCGGCGTGGCCGTGTTCGAGGCCATCGATCGGGCCGGGCTTGAGCCGGATCCCGCCGCGCTGGAGCTAGTCGGCTTTGTCGGTGAGGAAGTCCGCGCGACGGTGAGCGTGCTCAGCATGGGTGAGCGTCCACTGCGCATCGACGGCCTGGCGCTGGCCGGCTTGGCCGAAACGGACTGGCGTATCGAGGACGTCGACTGTCTGCCGGCGCCGCTGGCCAGCGGAACGATCTGTCGCTTCGATCTGGTGTTTGCGCCAGCTGTGCTGGACTCGGTAGCCGGAGCGCTGAGCATCGTCTCCAATGCTACGGTGGCCCCACTCGAACTGCCCTTGACCGCCAGCGCGCGCAGCATCGAGCTGTTCCGGGACCGCTTCGAAGCCGGCGGCGAATAACGAACTTCGGGATCAGCAGCAGATCTGATGTGCAAGGATTCGAAGGAGCGGAATAGCTTATGGATATTGGCAGCACTGGCCCTTGGGCTGCGGGTTGGGGGACGCTTTCGCTGATCAATGCCGGGCTGGCTCAAGGCAAGGGGCGCTCGGGCTTGGGGTGGTGGTTTTTGTCCTTGCTGCTTGGCCCCCTGGCGACACTGGTGCTCGTCTTGCTCAGGCCCCTGCCCCGCCAACATTAATGGGCTGCCTTAGGGCGCCGCGACCGCGATCCAGTTGACCGACCCGTTCGGCAGTTGCCCGGAGCGCAGGTAGCGGCTGCCGTAGACGAGCGTCGGTTCGCCTTGCACGACCAGCAGGTTCAGGTTTCCGGTGGTGCCGATCGCGGGATTGGACAAGTCAGGCCCCGAGGCTGGCCAGTTTGTTCCCGTGGCGCTCCATGAACGACGATAGCGGAGACCCTGGGAGCCGAGAACGGCGGCGGCGGGAGCCGCACCAACCATATGCAAGCTGATTCGATCAGTGCTTTCGATGGCCCCGGAAAGGCTGACGCTGGAGCCAGGCCACGTGCTGCCGTTGTCGTCGCTGGCCCGCTTGAAGTTCAAGGCCGGATCGCTGAAGTCGCTCTGTGGATTGATGTAAAGCACGGCGGGGCGGCCCGCGACTTCGGCGACGTCAAAAGTGACTCGGTCATGCGATACGTTGTCATTGTTGACGGTCGTAATGGTCACCCGGTTGGACCAGGAAGAGGTGCCGAAGGCATTGTTGGCCCGACGAAATACGATTGACGGGAAAGAGTCACCCGGAAAGCCCCGAACCGAAACGATCGCCGGCAAGGTGTTGACCACCATTAGATGCGGTGTCATGCGAGCCGGGACGCTAAACAAGGAGAAATCCCTGACCTCCTCAATCAACATCGGTGAAGACCAACTGGTGGCCATGTCGCCGTCGGCGATGGCATACCAGATTTGGTAGATGTACTCGACTTCCACATCGGTAATCAGTCGGGTGGTCTCATAGGCAATGGCCGGCCGACCGCCGACCTCCGCCAGGCTGACATATCGCGCGCTTGACAGTTCAGGCGGCGGCGGGAGCGCTTGCTTGGCGCCCCAGGAACCGCCTTGGGAATCGGCAGATCGGACATAGAAGATCCCTGGCTCGCCTCCAGAGCCCGAGGCCCAGGCGATGGCCGGATGACCATTGATCTCGGCCATAACCAGGTGGCTGACGACCGGGTGAGCGGTCACGGTCTGAGCGGGGCCCCAGGCAACGCCGGCCGGATCAAGCGCGCGCGAGTAGATGATGTTGCCGCCCGAAAATCCGGCCACCGCCGGGTGGCCGGCAATGATGGCGGCGCTACCGTGGAACACCGGGACTCCGGTCGTCTGATGAACGCGCGGTAGCCCGATCCGAACCTGTCCGCTGGCCGCCGTAGTGGTCAAAACACTGAGCGAGGTCTCGATCGAGACAATGGGTTCGCTGATCTGCACGCTGGCGGTCAGGATCGGGGCGCTGCTGAAGGCCGGCGCAAAGCCCACGGTTTCGGTGACGAATCGTGGCACTTGCTCGTCGGTAAACAACGGACCCTCGGCGGCCAGGTTCTGCAGCAGGATGCGCCCGGCCTGGTAGGGCTGGGCCAGCTCGCCAAAACCCACGCTGCCGGGTTCGATGATGCCGGGTGGGCCCTCTGGACCGGGAGGCCCCTGAATGCCTTGAGGCCCGGCTTCACCCTGGGGCCCGGCCGGTCCCTGCGGCCCCGCAGGCCCGACATCCCCCGGTGGCCCGGCCGGTCCCTGTGCACCCGCGGGTCCAGCGGGTCCAGGTTCGCCCGGTGGCCCTTCGTTGCCAGCCAGGGCAAACAGCGCGACCGGGGCAGGCCGGACGGCCTGGCGAGGCTGTAATGGGGTGCCGTTGACGCGGACTTCCAGGTAGCGCGGTGTGCCGTCAAAAGCGGCGGTCCCGAAATCAAGCTCGACCTGAAACTGGCCACCGGTCACCGGCCAGTTGGGACGCGAGAGCGTGGAGCCGATCTGGTTGCCGTCGCTTGCCTGGTCAAACAGTAAAAAGCTCAGGTCAACCTGACCGCTGAATGGCTGACCCGATTGGTCGAGGTGGCCCTGGTAACTGAAATGGCTGTCCTGAGCGCTTGCCGGCGGGCAGGCCAGGATCAGGAGTGCTGCACACGCAGCGGCAAACTTTCGAATGGTCATGGCGGGTTCCTTCGTCGACTGACAATGGCTGCGTTGCAATCATGCTCAGTCGAACAATCGGAATCTGACCGGTTTTTCCGCCAGGTGCGGCTCCGGCTTTGCGTTCGACTCGATCGTCGGCCACGGGAGCCGTTCTCGCGTCTGCTCGCAAGCGAAGCATGGTCGTCGATGGCAAGCTGGCTTTTGGCGACTCCCGCCCGGTCGATACCGGTCAGCCAGGTGATGTTTGCGCCGGTATCCGCGTAGCCGGCGGCGATTGGGTGCGGGCTTGGGTCTAGCCCGGATCGGCGTGTCGTTCAGCCGGTCCTTTCCTGCTCGTCCGAAAACCGCTGCATCAGCTCCAGCGTCTTTTCGCTGACGTGGTGCTCCACGCCCTCGGCGTCGATGCGCGCGGTGGCGTCGTCGACGCCCAGGGCGCGGAAGAAGCGCA
>SKKM01000090.1 GCA_007121485.1 Wenzhouxiangella sp.
CCGAAGCCCGGGTCAGCATCCAGGGCGAGACGGTCGCGCGCATCGGTCCCGGCCTGCTGGTCCTGGCCGGCTTCCGCCAGGGCGATCGGCCGGAGCGCATCGCGCGCTTTGTCGAGCGCCTGCTCAACTACCGCGTGTTTGCGGACGCGCAGGACCGCATGAACCTGAGCCTGCGCGATTGTCGTGGCGAGCTCTTGCTGGTGCCGCAGTTCACCCTGGCGGCGGACACCAACACGGGCAACCGGCCGAGTTTCACGCCGGCGGCGGCGCCCGAGCAGGGCCGGGACTTGTTCCAGCGCCTGGTCGATACGGCCACGGCGGCGTGGCCGGGCACACAGTCGGGCCGGTTCGGCGCCGACATGCAGGTGAGCCTGGTCAACGACGGGCCGGTGACCTTCTGGCTGGAAGTCGACTGAAGCCGGATGGGGCGCCCGTCCAGCCATCACCGGTATTGCCTGAAGGAGCGTGCATGGCGCTGGCGCTGAACGATCCCGGGCTGGGCGCGCGCGTGCGCGAGGTGTTCGAGCAGGGGCGGCTTCTGGCCCTGCCGACGGAGACCGTGTATGGCCTGGCCGCGCCGATCGACCGGCCGGATCTGATCGCCCGCGTGTTCGAGCTCAAGGGCCGCCCGGCCGACAACCCCCTGATCGTCCACGTCGGTACCCTGGGCCAGGCCCGGCGCGTGGTCAGCGAGTGGCCGGAGCCGGCCGAGCGCCTCAGCCGCGCGTTCTGGCCCGGGCCGCTGACCCTGGTCCTGCCGCGTGCGGCGTGCATCCCGGACGCGGTCACCGCCGGGCTAGACACCGTGGCCGTGCGCATGCCCGACCATCCGGCCGCGCTGGCCGTCCTGCGGGCGCTGGATGTGCCGCTGGTGGCGCCGAGCGCCAACCTGTTCACCTGCCTGTCGCCGACCTCTGCCGCGGACGTGCGCGCCGTGTTTTCCGCCGACCAGGTCGAGATCCTCGACGGGGGTCCGTGCCGGGTCGGCATCGAGTCCACCATCGTCGGGATCGACAGCCGGCGCCGCAGGCTGCTGTGGCTGCGCCCGGGCATGCTGGAGCGCGCCGAGATTGTCCGGCACCTGCCCGAGGGCTGGCGCCTGGAAGCGCCGCCGGCCAGCGAAGCCGAGGGTGGTCCCCGGCAGGCGCCGGGCCGGATGGAGATTCATTATCGGCCAACGCGCCCGCTGCACGTGCACGTGTGCGCCGGTCGCGCCGACTGCGACCGGCTGGCCGAACGTTTGCGCGGCGATGGTGCCCGCGCGCTCGTGGTGCTGCCGGAAGACGCGAACCGCGCCGGGCGCGATCTTTATCGGCTGCTGCGCCAGGCCGACGGGGAAAATCCAGAATCCATCGAGCTGCTGCTGCCGGCCGAACGCCTGCGCCAGCCGGCCTGGGAGGGCGTGATCAACCGGCTGCGCAAGGCCGCCACCCGCTGGATACAGGTGCCGGCGGACGGCGGATAGCCAAAGGCCGAAGTGGCCGCCGGTGCCCGGTCGGTGTGCCCGTCTTATTGGGCTGCCGTTTCCTGCTCCCTGAGCATGCGCGCCAGGGTGTTGCGGCTGATCCCCAGCCGCCGGGCCGCCTCCGATTGATTGCCGGCGCAGGCGCTGACCGTGGTGCGGGCCACTTCGCTTTCAAACCGGGTCTTGAGCGCCTCGTACACCGGCTCGTCGCTGAAGCGCAGGCGGGAGCGCAGTTCCGCGCACATCGGCGTGGTCCAGTCGCCGCCTGACTCGGCGGGCCCGTTCTGGCTGGGGTGCAGCTCCGGGGGCAGATCGTCGATGCCGATGACCGGGGCCGGGGCCAGCGCGACCAGCGACTGGCACAGGTGGCGCAGCTCGCGCACGTTGCCGGGCCAGGACAGCGTCTTCAGGTAGTCCAGCAGCGTCGGGTCGGGGACCTTGGGCGGCAGGCGGAATTCCTGGCCGGCTTCGCGCAGGAAGTGGCGGGTCAGCGCCGGAATGTCCTCGAGCCGCTCGCGCAGCGGCGGCACGCGCAGGGTGATGACCTTGAGTCGGTGGTAGAGATCGGCGCGGAACTGGCCCTGGGCGACCAGGGAAGGCAGATCACGGTGCGTGGCGGTGATGATGCGCACGTCCGATTCGACCAGGTCGTGCCCGCCCAGGCGATAGTACTCACCCTCGGCCAGCACGCGCAGCAGGCGCGACTGCAGCGACAGCGGCATGTCGCCGATCTCGTCCAGGAACAGGGTGCCGCCGCTGGCCTGCTCGAAACGGCCCAGGCGCTTGTCGGCGGCGCCGGTGAAGGCGCCGCGCTCGTGCCCGAACAGCTCCGACTCCAGCAGGTCCTCGGGAATGGCGGCCGTGTTGATGGCCACGAACGGGCCCTTGGCGCGCGGGCTGTGGTTGTGCAGGGCGCGTGCGACCAGCTCCTTGCCGGTGCCGGTTTCGCCGGTGATCAGGACCGGGATGTCGCTGCCCGACAGCCGGCCGATCACCCGGATCATGTCCTGGAAGGCGGGGCAACTGCCGACCATGCCGTCGAGGGGCACGTCGCCGTCGCCGGTGCCGGGCTGGCTCTTGAGCGCCTTGCCGATCAGGCGGCCAAGCTCGTTGAGGTCGAACGGTTTGGCCACGAACTCGAAGGCTCCGCCCTGGAAGGCGCGCACCGCGTAATCGAGGTCGGAATAGGCGGTCATGATGATCACCGGCAGCTCCGGCCGCGACTTGCGCAATTCCTGCATCAGCTCCAGCCCGTCCTTGCCGTCCAGGCGGATGTCGGCCAGCACGAGATCCGGTTCGTGGTGGCGGAAGGCCTGGCTCAACTCCTCGCCGGTGGAAAAGATTCGCGGGCTCAAGCCTTCGCTGCGCAGGTATTCCTCCAGCACGTAGCGGATGCCCGGATCGTCATCGATGACCCAGACCTGGTCAGCCATGGACGGCGACTCCGGCGGGGGCTGTTGCGACGATCAGCGGCAGGCGCAGGGTGAAGGCGCTGCCGTGTTCCAGCGGCCGGTACTCGATCAGGCCGCCGTGGGCACGGGCGATCTGCTGGGCGATGGCCAGGCCAAAGCCCGAGCCCTGGTCGCGCCCCGACACCAGCGGCAGGAACAGGCGCTCGCGCAAGTGGACCGGCACGCCGTGGCCGTCATCGCGGATTTCGACGCGCACGGCGTGGCGGGCCGGCTGGTCGACCACCGGTGAGTCGTGCTCGATGCGGGTCGACAGTTCGATGCGGCCGGCATCAGCCTGCACGGCGTTGCGCAGCAGGTTGAGCACGAGCTGGTGCAGCCGGCCGCCGTCGGCCTGCAGCGGCGGAATGCTGGTGTCGAAATCCCGCTGCAGCTTGAGGCGGCCATGACGTTCGGCGCGCACCAGTTCCAGGCACTCGTCCAGCACCTGGTGCAAATCGGTCGGCGCCAGCGAGGGGGCTTCTTCGGCGGCGAAACGCTCGATCAG
>SKKM01000266.1 GCA_007121485.1 Wenzhouxiangella sp.
CAGTTTCTGCAGCTTTTCCAACTCGTGGCCGCAGTCCTGGCAGCGATACTCATAGATAGGCATGGCGTTGGGTTCCTGTGCAGCAAATGACGAGCGGTTGACATTCCACAGGCGCGATGTAAGGCCGCCCGGGCAGCTTTTCGAGTCCTTAACCCTTTATTTTGCCAGAAAAGCCCGCCTCGCCCTCGGCTATCATCAAGCTGATGAGCGATGCACCGGCCGCGCAGGAACAACACGAACGGATCGCCGAGTTCTGCGCCGCCATGGATTTCTCGGTCGGCATCACGCTCGGGCGCAGCAACCAGGGCGAGGTCCGGCGCTTCAGCGCCGACGGACTCGACCTGGCGATCAAGACGCCAAGTGGCTCCGGCCCCCTGAAGTGGCTGCGCCGGCAATCCCTGCTGCGCGAATACCGCACCTACCGGCGACTGGAAGGCCTGGACGGCTTCGCCCGCTGCCATGGCCTGTTCGAAGGCCGTTTCCTGGTGCTCGACTACATCTACGGCGAGGATTTCCGCCGCGACCGGCTCAACAATGCCGAAGACTTTTTCTCGGAACTGCTGCGCAGCATCCAGGCCATGCACGCGCGCGGCGTGGCCCACGGCGACCTGAAGCGCAAGAGCAATCTGCGCATCGACCGGTTCGGCAAACCGGTCATTCTCGACCTCGGCACCGCTGTCCTGCGCCGCGAGCAGCCCGGCTGGCTGAACCGCCGAATATTCGAATTCGCCCGCCAGACCGACCTGAACGCCTGGGTCAAGCTCAAATACGGCGGCTATACGAATGTCTCGGCGGAAGACCGGCACTACCTCAAGCGCTCCAGCCTGGAGCGTTCACTGAGCTGGCTGCGGGGACGTTTCGGGACTTGAAAGCCACTTTCGGGGCCGAGGGAAAAGCCTCTCGCAAAGACGCAAAGGCCCCGAAGCGCGCAAAGGAAAGGCGTAATGCTTGGAAAAGGGGCTGAGCAAATGTCTGGACTGTGCTACAGACCGAATATTTGTGCCGATTGACCCTTCAAAAACCTTTGCGTCCTTGGCGCCTTTGCGACTTGGCGGGAGGCTTTTCGCCCCTCACAAACACGGCTGCCGTTAACGCCAAGCAGAGCGCAGGCGTTCCAGGCCCTCGGTGATGGACACGGTTGGGACATAGCCCAGGTCGCGCTTAGCGGCTTGGAGGTTGTACCAGTGTGCCGTGGCCAGGTGTTCGACCACGAAGCGCGACAAGGGTGGATCGCTGCGGCGGCGGGTCAGCCGCCACAGGCCCTCGACCGCGCCGGCAATGGTCATGGCCAGGCCCGGCGGAACGGTCCCGATGTTCGGGGTCTCGCCCGCGGCCTCCAGCAGCCTGGCGATGATCTCGCCGTTGGCCAGGGGCTCGCCGTTGCTGATGAAATAGGCCTTGCCGGCCGCGCTGCCCGGCCCTGCCAGATTGTCCAGGGCCAGCACGTGGGCCGCCGCGGCGTTGTCGATGTAGACGGTGTCGATGAGCTTGGTCGGATCGGGCAGGCGCAGGCGACCGGCGCGGTTTTTCTCGATCAGGCGCGGCAGCAGCTGATTGTCGCCCGGCCCCCAGATCAGGTGCGGGCGCAGCGCGCAGGTTTTGAGATTTTCGCCGTTGGCGGCCAGCACCAGGCGCTCGGCCCGGGCCTTGGTTTCCGGGTACGGCGCCTGGAAATGATCCGCATACGGCAGCGACTCGTCACCGTTTTCGATATCACCGCCACCGTGCACCACGCTGGGCGATGAGGTATAGACGAGAATACCGATGCCGTGCCGGGCGCACGCCGAGAGCACATTCTCGGTGCCGATGACGTTGGGCCGTTCAAAATCGGGCGCGTGCAGGCCCGGGCCGGCCTTGGCCGCGACGTGGATGACCGCTTCGCACCCTGCTGCCGCGGACAGCACCGCATCGGGATCGGCGATGTCGCCCTGCCGGCAGTCCACGCCGAGCGACTCCAGCGCCGGATAAGCCGAACGGTTGAGCGTGACGACCTGATCGCCGCGCGCCAGCAGTTGGCGGATGACGGCCTGGCCGAGAAAGCCGCCACCGCCGGTAACGAAGATTTTCATCAGGGTTCAGGTTTCAGGGTTCAGGGTTCAGTGTAAGCCGAGGCGCAGTGTGCGTCAGGCGGGTTTTTCCTGAAACCTGAACCCTGAAACCTGAACCCTTTCACCCCCAAAACTCTGGCATTCCACCCCGACAGCCCCCACCATAACAACCTGTTCGAAACCCTGCCAAAACCGACCATGAGCCAATACGTCTACACCATGCACCGTGTGTCCAAAACGGTGCCGCCCAACCGCACCCTGATCAAGGACATTTCGCTGTCCTTCTTCCCCGGCGCCAAGATCGGCGTGCTGGGCCTGAACGGGGCCGGCAAGTCCACCGTGCTGCGCATCATGGCCGGCGTCGACAAGGAGTTCGACGGCGAGGCGCGGCCGCAGCCGGGCATCCAGATCGGCTACCTGCCGCAGGAGCCGGAACTGCCGGAAGACGTTACCGTGCGCGAGGCGGTGATGATGGGACTGGGCGAGATCCGCGACCAGCTCAAGCGCTTCGACGAGATCTCGGAAAGGTTCGCCGAGCCGATGAGCGACGAGGAGATGACCGAGCTTCTGGCCGAGCAGGCCGAGCTGCAGGACAAGATCGACGCCGCCGGCGGTTGGGAGCTGGACCGCACCCTGGAAGTCGCCGCCGACGCCCTGCGCCTGCCGGCCTGGGAGGAAAAGATCGGCACCCTGTCCGGCGGCGAGCGCCGGCGCGTGGCCCTGTGCCGCCTGCTGCTGTCCAAGCCCGACATGCTGCTGCTCGACGAGCCGACCAACCACCTGGACGCCGAATCGGTGGCCTGGCTGGAACGCTTCCTCGACCAGTTCCCGGGCACCGTGATGGCGGTGACCCACGATCGCTACTTCCTCGACAACGTCGCCGGCTGGATCCTGGAAATGGACCGCGGCCACGGCATTCCCTTCCAGGGCAACTACTCGTCCTGGCTGGAGCAGAAGGAAGCCCGCCTGGCCATCGAGGAAAAGCAGGAAGCCTCGCGCCAGAAGACGATCAAGTCCGAACTGGAGTGGGTGCGCGCCAACCCCAAGGGCCGCCAGGCCAAGAGCAAGGCGCGCCTGAAGCAGTTCGAGGAGCTGAACTCCAAGGAATTCCAGCGCCGCAACGAGACCCAGCAGATCTACATTCCGCCCGGTCCGCGCCTGGGCGACCAGGTCATCGAATTCGACGGCGTGTACAAGGGCTACGGTGATCGCCTGCTGATCGAGGATCTGAGCTTCAAGGTCCCGGCCGGGGCCATCGTCGGCATCATCGGCGGCAACGGCGCGGGCAAGACCACGCTGTTTCGCATGATCGCGGGCCAGGAGCAGCCGGATCGAGGCCAGGTTCGCATCGGCGAGACGGTGCAGCTGG
>SKKM01000026.1 GCA_007121485.1 Wenzhouxiangella sp.
CCCGGGTCTGGAGCGCGGTGGCCAGGGCGGCCGGAATGATCACCGGTCCCGGATGCAGTACCGCACTGCGGTGGACGTCATCCATTTCCAGCAGGCTGCCCAGCGCGCCGTCGGCCAGCACGGCCTGGTGTGCTTCGGCGTCCCTGCCCAGCAGCCACAGCAGCTCGGATGAGCAACCCGGCTGCAGGGCGGCGCGGAACGCGCCCGCGGCCGGCGACGAGGCTGCGGCCGCGGCGCAAGCCAACCAGTCCAGCAGATGCCTTGCCGCTCGCTCCCGGTCACGCAGGGACAACGGCCGCACTCCCAGGCAGACCAGGTCCTCAAGCAATATGGAGCGGCCGATGGTTTCAATCATCCGATGGAGACCCTATTTGTCCGGACATATTGTAAAGCCTGCGCAGGGTGGCGCAGCCGGCATTTGTCTGGACAAATAATGCTATCTTAGAAATCCGACTTGGGGTCTTGTTGCACAGGGAATAAGTTTTGATGAGCGCAGCCAAGCCGATTGACGGGCGTCCGCGTTATCTTCAGGTTTGCGATGCATTGGTCGCGATGATCCGCGAAGGGTCGGTGGCGATCGGCGATATGTTGCCGACCGAACTGGAATTGTGCGAGCAATTTGATATCAGTCGGCATACCGCTCGCGAGGCGCTGCGGCGGGTCGAGGCCATGGGACTGGTCGAGCGCCGGCGCGGCTCCGGCACCCGCGTGAAAGCAAAGTTCGCACCGGTGGTCTACAACCAGTTCGTAGACAGCCTCGAGGGTTTGCTGCAATACGGCAAGGCAACACGCCTGGTGATCCAGCAGTCCGAGATCAAGCCCGTGCCGGAGCGGCTGGTCGATGAACTCGGGACGGCTGCGGGCACCCGGATACCCCATCTGACCGGCATTCGCTTCCAGCGCGATCAGGATCCTCCGCTGGCCTTGTGTTACGTTGAACTCTGGGTGCCGGCGGCAACGCCAGAACAGGTCGAAAGCCTGCTCGATCTCAGGCGCAGCGAGCGCGCACTCTACGATTTGCTGGATTTCATGCACTTAAGCCGGGTCAGCCAGACGCTTTCGGCCGACGCCATGGACGCGGACACCGCCAAGATCCTCGGCGCCGAAACCGGCGGCCCGGCGTTGGTTGTCATCCGCAGGTACTACGATCTGACCGAACGGCTGATCCTGCTGACCATCAGCATCCACCCCAAGGATCGTTTCTGCTACACCACCGAGTTGACGGCCTACAAGCGCCGTTGAGCTTCACCCCGACCCGATCGCCCTTCCGCAGAGTGGCTCAATTCGGGAAGTCGGGTTGCGCCTCCGGGTAGCGCTCGCGAAACGAGGCCTTTCCGGCCATGATGCGGTCGCGAATCATTTCCGACTGCCCCCCGACCTGCTCGATCAGCCATTCCATGCCACCGGCGCTGGCCTCGCGCCAGGCTCGGCGCTGCGCCGGATCAAGGTCATGGACGAACACCTCAGGATTGGCCACGATGCCGGCCTCGATGCGCGCAATCAGGCTGCGCACGTCGACCCGCGTCTTGTCGACCGGATCCAGCGAAGCACGAATCTTCGATCGGGTCTCCTCATCCAGCCCATGCCACCAGCGCGCGTTGGCCACGATCAGACCGGAGTCATAGGCATGGCCGGTCAGAATCAGGTGCGGCGCCTCGGTGGCCATGCCGGCCAGGGCGTACATGCCAACGCCGGACTGGCCACCATCGACCAGGCCGGTCTGCAGGGCCGGCAACAGATCGGTGAACGGCAGCACGATCTGGTTCATGTCCAGCATGCGCCCGAACACGCGCGCACCGGCAGCTCGCGAGGTTCGCATGCGTCGGCCTTGCACGGATTCCGGCGTCAGCGTCGGCTCCCTGGCGTACAGGTGAGTCCAGCCGACGTCGGCCCACTGGATGATGGTGACGTTCTGCGCCTCCAGTAGTTGCGAGTAGGCCTCCAACAGGTAGTGGTCGAGAATGAAGTCCAGTTCGGCCTGGGATTCAAACAGATAGGGCGCCAACAGCAGATTGAGTTCCGGCACCAGTTGCGAGGCCCCCTGCAGCGACAACCCAGCCATCTGCACCCGGTTGCGACGCAGATTGGAAATCATGGCTTCCTCGGGGCCGAACTGCGACAGGATGAACAGCTCGATGTTGATCGCATCCGGAAAGTCGCGCTCGGCAGCAGCGGCGAAGTCCACCCACATCTGGTGCCAGGGCGTACCCGGGACGGTGACGGCCGTGACCCGGACTCGCTCGCGCTCGTCGTGCTCGATGCAGCCGCTGAGCAGCAGGCCAAGCAGCAAAAAAACGGCCATCCGGAGGCCAGCGCCGGGGCTCAGGGGATGGCTGGGCTTGAACATCAGAAACGCTCCACCAGGAACAGCGAGATTTGCGGGAAGGCGGCCACCAGGATCAGGCCCAGCAGCATCAAGCCCAGAAAAGGCAGCACCGCGCGACAAACAAACCAGAAGGATTCCCGGAAGATCGCAGCTGCCACTATCAGGTTCAAGCCCAGCGGTGGGGTCAGGTAGCCGATCTCCAGGTTCACGACCATCATGATGCCGAAATGCACCGGGTCCATGCCATTGGCCTGGGCCAGTGGTGTTAGCAGCGGCGCCAGCAGCAGAATGGCCGATCCGATGTCCATGACGCAGCCAACAATCAGCAGCAGGATGTTGGTGGCGACGATGAACAAGGCCGGATGGGCGAACCACTCGCCCAGGGTATTGACCAGCAGCTGCGGCGTGCCCTCGATCATCAGCAACATGTTCAGGCAAAAGGCGAACATCAGTACCGGAAACAGCGTACCCAGCGTCACGGCCGTCTTGCCCAACAGGTCCGGCAGTTCGCTCAGCTTCAGGTCACGATGCACGAGCACCTCGATCAGCCCGGCGTAAACCACACCGACCACGGCGGCTTCGGTGGCGGTGAAGTAGCCGCTGTAGATGCCGCCGAGCACAATCACCGGCGTGCTGAGCGCGGCTAGGCTGCCTTTCAGGGCCGCACCCACCTCGCGCCAGTCGATCGGCTCGATGTCCAGGTGTCGATGGGTCGCGAAAGCATAGCCACCGATCAGCCCGGTCAGCATCAGGCCGGGCAGCAGGCCAGCCATGAACATGGCCGCGATCGAGGTCTGGGTCATGAAGCCGTAGAGAATCAGCGGAATGCTGGGCGGAATCACGATGCCCAGCGTCCCGGCCGAGCACAGGGCACCGATGGCGAACGACTTGCTGTAGCCGGCCTTGACCAGGGCCGGATACATCACTGTACCGATGGCCAGCAGCGTGGCGATGCCGGAACCCGAGACCGCGGCAAAGATGGCGCAGGCCAGCACTGCGGCCACCGCCAGGCCGCCGGGGATCGGCCGGGTCAGGGCGCGCATCAGGCGTACCATGCGCTCGGCCCCGGTACCCTGGCTGACGATCTGGCCGACCAGCAGGAACAGCGGGATGGCCAGCAGGATTTCCTGGTTGAGCGCATGCCAGGCGTCCAGCATCAGTGCGCCCGGGTCGCCCTGGTCGAGGATGCTGTAGGCGATCACCAGCACCAGCCCGAGGATGGCCACCAGGTTCTGGCGCAGTACCAGCAGCACGAAGGCCAGGGCGAACAGGCCCAGCACCATCATGGCTGTGACTCCTCGCGGCTGACCTTGGCCGCCATGATCTCGATGTTATCGACCGGTTTCAGGTCGGGCCGGGCGAAGTAGACCAGATGACGCAGCATGGCCTGGCCAAACGCCAGCGGGAAGACCATCTGGATCAACCAGCTGGGGATGCGCAGCACCGGCGTGGCTTCGCGCAGGTAGATGGATTCGGCCACGAAGAACAAGGCCAACACGCCAAGCAGGGCGAAGATCATGGCCGAGAGCAGATCTCCGAAGCGCTGCAAACCGGGTTGCCAGGGCTCGGGCAGCAGATTGTCGGTGAAGCGCGGGCGCAGCTGCCGACCGCTGGCGGTGGCCAGCCCGAAGCCGCTCATGACCAGCAGGATCATCAGCAGCACCGCAGCCTCGCGAGCGCCATCGAGTCCAGTACCGGTGGTCTCGCGCAGGGCCACGTCAAGAAAAGCGACTACCACCATCAGGGCGAAAGCGGCCGTGGCGATGACCAGTTCAATCTTGCGAATGATCGTCAGAATTTGTTGCATCGGTCAGACCGGCATCGCTATGATGAGAATATGTCCGTACATTTGCGCACACTATAGCACTCTGATCATGCCCGGCGCTGCCCAAAAACAAGTCGCAAAACGCCGGTTCAGGCCCGGCAAATTCTGTGCTTTGATCGGCCGTAGCCGCAGATACCTCTAAGCATGGATATCCGCCGCTCATTCGTTCGCCTGGGCGAGCGCTTCGTCCACTACCGGCAGGCTGGAGCCGGGCCGGTACTGGTCATGCTGCACCAGTCTCCGCAGAACTCGCGCATGTGGCTGGAGCCGATGGCCCGGCTGAGCCGCCAATACCGGGTATTGGCGCCTGACCTGCCGGGCTTCGGACACAGCGATCCGCTGGATATGGCGCAGCCGACCATTGCCGATCTCTCCGCGGCCTGCCATGAATGGCTGGATGCACTTGGGATCGGGCAATGTGCCGTCTTCGGCATGCACACAGGCGGAATGGTCGCCGTGCACATGGGCCTGGACCGGCCGGATCGCGTGGGCCTGGTCCTGGTCGACGGGTACGCCATCTTCACCGCGCAGGAGCGCGCCTTGCTGGGAGAGCGCTACTTGCCACCGTTCCAGCACGACTGGTCCGGGCAGCACCTGCGCTGGCTTTGGGCGCGGATGCGCGAGCAAAGCTTCTTTTTTCCCTGGTGTGAGCAAGACACTCCATTCGCCCTGCGCTACCCAGCGCCGGATATCGCCACGACCCACGCTGCGGTCATGGACATTCTCGAGGTGGGCGACCACTACCGGCTCGGTTACCGGGCCGCGCTGCAGTTTGCCGACCGCGCTTGTGTGGCAGACCTGGCCATGCCCACCCGATTGTTCTATCGCGAAGATGATGTACTGATTCAGCATCGCGAACGCCTGCCTGACTTGCCGGCGCACATTCAGGCGCCGCGTTTACCGGATCGGCCAGCGTTGTGGGCAGCCGTCGAAAAAACTCTGGCAAGCAGGTCCGGGGGCGTCGGTGCTGACACTGCGCTCGTGCAGGAGGCCGGGTGGCAGCGTCGCGTGGTCGCAACCGAACTGGGTGGCATCGCCAGTTGGATCTGGAGCCAACAGACCGAGGCCAAGGATCTGAGACTGGTGCTGCACGGCCCAGGTCAAGGCCCAACTCGGCCCACTCAGGACGCACCTGACGATACCGACATGCTGGTCCAGCCCGATCTTCCGGGCCACGGTGCCTCGGCCGAGTGCGCTGTCGGTGGGCTGGAGACCACCGCCGCAGCGATGATCGAGCTCTGTCTCAACCTGGCCTGGAATTCTGACCTGCGCATCGAGGCCCATGAGGGCGCCGTTGGCCTGGCGCTAGCCGTCGCCGACCTTTGGCCCCGCCGGGTGATCGGCCTGACCCTGATCCAGCCCTGGCTTCCGACCGCGGAGGAACGCGACTGGCTGCTGAACCATCTGCCGGATCTGAATCCCACGCCGGCAGGTGGCCACCTGCTGGAGGCCTGGCAGTGGGAGCGCGAACGCCACCTGTTTCCACCCTGGAAACCACCCCTGGCGGCCCATCGCATCCCCGGCGCGGCCCCTGATGTGGATCGGGTTCACGCCAACACCGTGGCCCTCGTCAATCTGGGGGCCAGGTTGAAGCGGCTGATGGCCGAATTCGTCCTGCCCGGCCTGACCGACCCGTTGCTTTCCAAGCCTTACCCGATCCGGCTGCACTACGACCCTGCCCGTGACGATGGACGTCTGGCCGCCCTCGAACGACAGGTCCAGACCGCGCGAACACAAGGACACCCTCCCCCATGAACCAACTCGGCGTGTTATTGAGCGAAGTCCGGCTGGCCACCATCGGCGTCAGCCGGCTGGACCGAGCCATCCAGTTCTATGAGCAAGCTCTTGCCTATCGCTGCATGGAACGCGGCCGCGTGAATCCCGACCTGGCGCCACTGTGGCAATTCGATCCGGGCCTGAATCTTGACTACGCGATCATGGCGGCCGACGACTCCGGCCGCGGTCGCATCCGCTTGGTCGCCAGCCCCCGCGGGGGTCGTCCGATCTGGACGCCGTCCGATCGCATGACCGCGACCGGCAGCTATGCGCTGAACTTTCGCTGCCGCGATATTCACCAGCAGCTTGAGCACATCCGCGCCGCCGGCGGCGCAGCGAGCAGCCAGCCGCATTTCTGGGAAGTCAACGAGAATGTCCACGTCCACGATTCCATGAGCAGCGACCCCGACGGCACTCAACTCGACCTGTTCAGCTACGCGCGTGGCGGTGAGCTGAGAGGACCGCTAGCCACGCCGGTGAGCGTGATCCAGACCGTGGCCCTGGCGGTTGCCGATGTCGAGGCCAGCCGCGACTTTTACCAGGCCATGGGATTCATCGAGTTGTTTGACCGCGTGCTCGATTTCGAGGGCCTGGGCGACATGCTGGGCGTAGACCGGCCGGTCAGGATTCACAACGTCAACCTGATGAAAGACGGACATGTGGTACCCGGACGCGTGGAGATGTTTGCCTACCTCGACACCGGCCTGCCGGCGCCCCGCCCCGTCACTGAGCGTGCCGTTCCGCCCAACCATGGTCTGCTGTCGTTTTCGCTGCTCACCACCGATGTCGACGCCGTGCTGAAAACACTTGAGCCGCTGGGCAGTCGCCTGGTAGCTCGCGCCCAAGACGTCGCCTTGCCCGGCTTCGGACGGAGCAACGTCACCACCCTGCTGGGCCCGGACGGCGAACGGATCGAACTGGTGGAATGCCAGGAGTTGCCCCATGCCGCATGAACTGCTGATCGTCACGCATGTACTGATCGTCGGCTACTGGCTGGGCACGGATCTGGCCGTCTATTACATCAGCGGCGCCATTGTCGATCCTGACAAGCCGATCCCGGTGCGCATCTTCGCCGCCAAGGTAATGCTGCTGCTCGACATGGTGCCGCGCACCGCGCTGATCCTGACCCTGTTGACGGGCCTGAGCCTGGCCGGAGCGCGCTGGCTGCCACCCGGGCTGATGGCCGCCTGGTGGTTATGGCCACTGCTATTGGCCTGGCTGGCACTGACCTGGATGGTATTCCGACTGGAGCACTCTGGGCTGGGCCATCAGCTGGCGCGCATCGATTTCGCATTCCGCGTGCTGATCGTGCTGGCCTGTTTCACCCTGGCCTTGGTCCTGTTGACCGGCGCCGGCGCCTTCGAGACCCTGCCGTGGCTGGCCGGCAAGCTAATGATCATGGGCCTGATCATTGGCCTGGGCCTGCTCATCCGCATCCAGCTCAAGCCCTTCGGACCGCTGTTCGGGCAAGTGGCTCAGGGCAAGGCCAGTCCGCAAACCGAAGCCCAACTGCGCCGCCTGATCGCCCAGGTCAAGATCCCGGTATGGATCATCTGGATCAGCCTCGTTGCTGCGGCGGTGCTGGGGCGTCTGAAGCCGTTGTTCTGAGGGGCTAGGGGCTAGAGGCTAGGGAGCATCGGCGATTCTTTCGTTTCCGGCGCTGGCCGGGCCACTGGATAGGCAAAGATCGCCGATGCTCCCTGCCCCCTGACCCCTAAAAACGTCAGTCGATCAGGCTGCCCGGATTGAACAAGCCCTGCGGATCCAGCTGCCGTTTGACCGCATCGAACAGCGCCAGCGCGGCGGGATTTCGCCCCTTGCGGTAGGAGTAGAACTTTCCCAGCTGAAAGTGCACCGCACCGTTCGTGCGCAGGACATCAGCCATCCGCTGGCGCAGGCGGGCAACCTGTTCGCGCGCTGCCGGGTTGGCGTCAGGTTCACCGATGCGGGCCAGGTGCTGCGGCTCCACCCGGCGCCGGTGGTAGACAGTATGCGAATCCGGCCAGTAGAAAACCGGCTCGATCAGGGTGGCCTGGGCGGCGACCGTCGCATAGAGAAAACCGATCTGGATGGCATGCGCATCCAGGCAGGCGCGCTCTTCTTCCATGACGGCCTGCAGCGCGCCAAAGCAGTCCGCGGCCTGACTATGAGGGACGATGCCGTGCACGGGCAGCCAGCGCTCGCCGGCCGGGCCCAGCATGGTATTCGGCGGCGCGAATGGAGCGCCGCGAAGGGCCCGCGGAATCGAGCCGGGGATTGCCTTGCCGTCCTTGACCAGGCTGCGCGCACGCTTGACCCGATCGGTCAGGGCGGCCGCCGAATCGGCTTCGATGACGGCGTGGGCCGAGTAAGACACGGTGTCCAGAAAACCCCGGCCACGGGCGGCCAGTTTCAGTCCGGACATCAAGCCTTGGCGCTTGACCACCTGGGCCATGGTGCCGGCGTCTTCGGAAAGCGACGCCCGTTTCATGCGCATCTCGGCCAGCAGCGGATCGAAGCCAAAGCATTCCGAGGCCAATCCCGCGCGGGACAACTTAGCCATTGCGGCAAACATGGCTTGGGAATCGCGGAATTGCCACGACAGGTAGTCGGCATGGCCCGGCGCTTCCAGCAAGCGTAAAGTGGCGCGCAGCTTGATCCCCAGCGTACCCGCATCGGCAATGAAAAGACCGGTCAGGTCAGGGCCAAAGTAACGGAAGAACGGTGCCGTATCCGGTGCCGCGGCCGCACCCGTGCGCAGGACATCACCAGAGATGGTTGCCACATCCAGACCCAGTACGCTGTCGCCAACACTGCCGTGAATGCCCGATCCCAGAAAGACGCTGCCCTGCGACAGGGCGCCGCCCAGGGTGGCTTCCAGCCCCGAAAGCGGTCCGAAATACGGGGTGCGCAGCCCCAGGGGCTCGAGCGCTTCGAACAGTTGTGCCCAGGTCACTCCGCACTCGGCGACCACGTAGCGATCCACACGATTGATCTCGACGATCCGGTTCAAGCGGGAGGTATCGATCAGCACGCAGCCAGGGCGGGCAGCGAGATAAGCGTCGGTATAGCTCAGTCCGCCGCCGCGCGCGATCATCGGGGTGCCGGCCGAAGCGAGTTCAGCAATCAGGCTTTTGAGCTGATCCGCCGACTCCGGCAGCAGCACCGCCAGCAACTGCTGCCCCAGAGAAAATACGTCGTGGGCGTAGAATTCCAACTCTGCCGAGTCGGTGACCACCACACGCTCCCCATGGTCCTTGCGCAAGCGCTCAACCAGTTCCATGGCGGTTGATGCCATTTCGGCTTTCATCATCGCGCTGTTCAGCGCTTGCCAATCTGCAGTCTGAGCTGGTCAACAAGGATGGAGCGATAAAAATCGCCGGTTTCGGCCCGGCCCAGAAAGCCCAGCATCTCTTCGCGGTCAATTCTCGGAAAATCATCGCAGCCATCGAAGTGGCCCATAAGGTAATAGTGCGGGAAGGCGACCAGACCGGCATAGCGGCCGGCGTGGGCGGAACGACGGATCAACTCACCGCCCGTGCAGGGATTCGGCGGCGCGCCATCCCAACCGGTCACCATGATGTAGCCCATCACGAACAACGACTGCGGGTAGCCGGCCATCAAGGCCTTCATCCGGTAACTGTCGCCCTCCGCATGCCGGCCAGCATAGCCATAGGCACGCGCCAGCTGGTAGTTCAGGCGCGGATTGTCCGGGTCAGACTCCAGCGCCCGATGACACGCCTCCATGGCCGCCGCCAGATCCATCTCGGCACCGGCCAGGCCCTCGATCACACGATGCGGATCGTTGGGGTGGGAGGCCAGCCGATCACAGTCGGTGACCGTTAGTGAATGAGTAGAAGGGTCAAAGGCGGCAATCCGCTCGAAGTCGACAGCAAAAGCGCCATGAACGGCCAACGAGGAAAGAAAGACCAGCCACATTGCTCGCATCAAACAGACTCCCATCATCAAAGTGCCAGCTTGCCACATCCGGCCCGATCGTGGCGCGCCGCGCCGTTTCCGGCACACGTCTTCGGCCGGCACTACCGGGCTTGGTGCGGTCAACTGAATCCGGCCTCATGGGGGTGGGGCAATGAGGCGGCTCGGATCCACTGACATCAATCTCTCCTGCCGAGCTTCGCTGCAGCGATCGCGTGCGGCTTGGGATCGAGCGCCGCGAGTCGGTTGAGCCCATGGCGTACGAGGATGCGGCCAACGGTGGCCTTGCTCACACCTTCCCTGCGGCTGATCTCAGCCAGCGTTAAACGGTCCGCGGCGCAGACGACAGATCCGCCTGGACACGGTCTTGGGGTCGACTCGGAAGGACGCTGCTACCCGCCAGCAGCTCCAGCCATGCGCGATCACCAAAATTGACCATTTCCTCTCGACCTCGCGGCGTTCACTTGGCATTCTTGTGGATGTCCACTCGGAGCTCCTTGACTGAGTGATTAGCTGGACACCAATCAGTCTGTCTTGGATGGGCCTTGTGGACAACCTACTGAGAAGTCAAATCTGGGCATTAGCGGTCAGTGCCTCTAGATACGGCCGCACGACAGTCGACACGCCGCCCCTGTTGGCTTGACGAGCGACTTCCGCCAGAGTCGCCCCACCTTGCCTCAGTGCCTCTTGTAGCACTTCGATCGCGATGGATAGCCCCACTTTGCCGCGATGTCGGAAGCAATCCGCCATGGTTTTGGCCACGCCGAAGACTTTCACCGACAGGCCTTCGATCACGTGCATCTCGATGGGCTCGGTCAGCAGGCTATTCGTGAAACGCAAAATCCGAATGCCCGCGCCACTGCGCGCCATCCAGACCTTCGGCGGTAGCTGGTCGGTCAGGCCGTGGAATGCGAGCGCCGAGACGAAACGCACGACGACCTTGGGCACCCGTTTCGCGATCTCCGCCAGGCTGTGGTTCGGATCCACGTCGGCGTCCGGCAGCTGATAGACGCCCCGTGACAGACGGATGACTTCGCCGGCACCGAAGGCCGCGCCCAAGAGTTACCTGATGAGCAGCGGGAGCGCACAATGGAGCTGCTACGACGGGCGCGGGCCACGATCGGCAGTACCGATGCGCTGGAGCAGTTCGACACATGACGAGCGCCGGAGGGCCGGTAAGATCGGTCTACCGCGGCTCTCCAAGAAACCAGCCTAAGCGACCTGGGAGTATTTATCGGACGGTCTGGTCCGCGCCTAACGATGCCACGAGCGCCAATCGTCAGACGCAGGGCGCTCCGCAATCGACAACCTACCGTCGGAAAAGACAACTCTCCGAAGGTTCGGTATACTTTCTGCTTTGCGAGCGCGCCCGTAGCTCAGCTGGATAGAGTACTGCCCTCCGAAGGCAGGGGTCACAGGTTCGAACCGAGCCGAAGGCGAGCTCGCTGAGCCGCGAAGCGGGTCAGCTATCCTGTCGGGCCGGGCTCGTCAGAGCCCGCCTTAAGTGGACTACAATTCGGAAATCAAGCGCCCGTAGCTCAGCTGGATAGAGTACTGCCCTCCGAAGGCAGGGGTCACAGGTTCGAATCCTGTCGGGCGCGCCAAATTTAAAAAGGGCCTCCGCATGGGAGGCCCTTTTCACATGCTTCTCGAACATCTCACTCCGGCTGAATCGCCTCCATGGCGATATCGATGCGAACCTCGTCGCCCACCGCCGGGACGAACCGGCCGGCATCGAAGTCGGAACGCAGGATGGTCGTCGTCGCATCGGCGCCGATCGCCGGACGCTGCAGCATCGGGTGGGTCATGGCGGCGAAGCGGGTGATTTCCAGGGTGACCGGCCGGGTGATGCCCTTGATCGTCAGTTCCCCCTCGACCGCGGTCGGCGTGTCGCCGTCGAAGATCACCTCGGTGGAGCGGAAAGTGGCCGTCGGGAACTCGGCGGTGTTGAGGAAATCTTCGGCCTGGATGTGGTCGTCAAAGTCCGGGTAGCCGGTGTTGACCGAGGTCATGTCGATTTCGATCTCCACCGAACCAGTCAGAGCCTCACGGTCGATGGTGACCGTGCCGCTGGTGCGGTTGAACTTGGCCTGCTGGGTCGACAGGCCGAAGTGGCTGTAGGAAAAGCGCGGGTAGGTGTGGCTGTCGTCGATGACGTAGGTTTCGGGTGCGGCAAGGACCGGGGCCGCGAAGGCGGCACTCAGAACGAGAGCGGCTGCTAGTCGAGTCATGCGGTTCATGTTTTCTCTCTCTTTTCAGGGAACATTTGCACAATTATGCGCTGGCAGGCGACGACTCCACGCTCACAGTCCGAGATCTCGACTGAACGCCTGCGGGATCCCTGAGACCCGCCGGTTCGTCCGGGCCAGGCGTTGACACGGCACGCACAAGCGCATGTGAGATTACGGAGCAGCTGCTTCAAGGGCCAAGCGGTGCATCGGCGGGGTCGGGGATTTCTCCCGGGCGCCAGCCGTGATGTGCCGGCAGGCTCCAG
>SKKM01000033.1 GCA_007121485.1 Wenzhouxiangella sp.
ACCTGCCACTTGGCGAAGAAGCCCAAAAACACCGGGATGCCGGCCAGCGAGAACAGCATCATCATCATCAGGAAGGCGTGCCAGGGATTGCGCTTGCCCAGGCCCTTGAAGTCCTCGATCTGGTCCGCCTCGCGGCCCGGACCGGAAACCAGGATGACCACGGCAAAAGCGCCGGCCGACATCAGGGCGTAGGCGATGGCATAAAACATCGCCGCGGCATAGCCCTCCGGCGTGCCGGCCAGAATTCCCAGCAGCATGAAACCCATGTGCGAAATGGTCGAGTAGGCCAGCATACGCTTGATGTTGGTCTGGGCGATGGCGGCGAAGTTGCCCAGCACCAGCGACAGTGCCGCCAGCACCACCAGCATGCCCTGCCAGTCGGCGTGCAGACCGCCGAGTCCATTGTCGAGCAGACGGATCGCCAGCGCCAGGCCGGCCAGCTTGGGCACCGAGCTGATGAACAGGGTGATGGCCAGCGGAGCGCCATGATAGACATCCGGCACCCACATGTGGAACGGCACCAGGCCCAGCTTGAAGGCGATGCCGATGACCACGAAGACCAGGCCGAAGGTGAGCAGCATGGAGTCGCCGGCGCCGCCGCCGGCCAGCATGGCGCTGATCTCGGACAACTGCAGCGAACCGGTCGCGCCGTACAGCAGGCTCATCCCGTACAGCAGCAGGCCTGAGGCCAGAGAACCGAGGATGAAATACTTCATGGCCGCCTCGGAGCCGAATCGCGAGTCGCGGTCCAATGCAACCAGGGCATAGGTGGAAAGGGCCAGCAGTTCAAGCCCCAGGTAGAGCGTGATCATGCTGGAGGCCGAAATCAGCACCATGACCCCGAGCAGGGCGAACAGGCTCAAGGTGTAGAACTCGCCCTTGAACAGGCCAAAAGCCCGCAGGTAGTGCTTCGCGTAGACAAATACGCCGGCCAGGATCAGGTAGCTGAACACCTTGAGCACATCACCGAAGCGATCGCGCACGAAGCTGTCGCTGAAGGCAAAGGCGATGTCACCCGGCGGCATCATGCCGCGCAGCGTCAGGATCAGCGCAAACACCAGCGCAATCAGCGCCAGCATGTGCGTCAGGCCCCGACGCTCGTCGGAAATGAACAGATCGGCCAGCAGGATCACGCAGGCCGCCGTAAGCACGAAAATCTCGGGCAGGGCGAGTTGCAGTTCGGCTAGAGTCATGACGGCGATACGGTATGCGAAGGTTTAACCGCGGATGAACGCGGATGAACGCGGATGAAAAAACGGCCAGGCCAGATCAACGCATGTGCCGGAATCAATCGATCCGTTTGGCCGAGGCAGCCAACCCATCTGCGTTCATCTGCGTTCATCCGCGGTTTCACTGAATGCATCCTCACGGCAGTTTGGAGACCACAATGTGCTCAACCAGATGCGCCACCGAGACTTCCATCATCTCGATCAGCGGATACGGCCAGATGCCGATGGCGAGCACGAAGAAGGCCAACGTGACCATGAGGAACCACTCGCGCCCGTCCATGTCTTTAAGGCCGGCGACCGCGTTGTTGCTGACCTCGCCGTAGAACACCTTGCGCACCAGCCACAGGCTGTAGGCGGCCCCGAGCAGCAGGCTTGAACCCGCGACGAAGGCAAACCAGAAGTTGGCCTGGAAGGCGGCCATGATGACCATGAACTCACCGACGAAGCCCGAGGTGCCCGGCAGGCCCGAGTTGGCCATGAAAAACAGCACGGCGAACATCCCCAGCCAGGGCATGGTGTTGGCCACGCCGCCGTAGCTGGCCATGTCGCGGCTGTGCACCCGGTCATAGAGCATGCCGACGATGAAGAACATGGCACCGGACACGAACGCGTGCGAGATCATCTGCACCATGGCCCCGGTCATGCCAAGACCCGCGCCGCTCACGCTGCCGGTGTTGCGGGCAATCGCAAAGGCGAGGAAGAAGCCGAGGGTGACAAAGCCCATGTGCGCGATCGAGCTGTAGGCGATCAGCTTCTTCATGTCGCTCTGGGCCAGGGCGACGAAGCCGATATAGGCGATCGCGAACAGCGACAGGCCGATCACCAGCCAGTCCAGCGCGGCGGCCGCATCGGGCGTGATCGGCAGGGCAAAGCGCACGAAGCCATAGCCACCGATCTTGAGCATGATCGCCGCCAGGACCACCGAGCCGCCGGTAGGCGCCTCGACATGGGCATCCGGCAGCCAGGTGTGTACCGGCCACATCGGCAGCTTGACGCCAAAGGCCACCAGGAACGCCAGGAAGATCAGGATCTGGGAGTGCAGCGCGATCGGCAGTTCATGGAAATCCAGGATCTGGAAGCTGCCGGCCTGCAGGTACAGCCACAGCAGGGCGACCAGCATGAACACGGATCCCAAGAAGGTGAACAGGAACAGCTTGATGGTCGCGTAGATCCGGTTCGGCCCGCCCCAGATGCCGATGATCAGGAACATCGGCACCAGCATGGCCTCGAAGAACACGTAGAACAGCAGCGCATCCAGCGATGAAAACACGCCGACCATCAGGCCCTGCAGCAGCAGGAAGCAGGCGATGTAGAGATGCGGCCTGTCCTTGATGCACCAGCTGGCCACGATGATCAACAGCGAGATCGGCGTGGTCAACAGGATGAGCGGCAGCGACAGACCGTCAATGCCCAAGTGATAGTAGACGTTGAGAGCGGCGATCCACACCACCTGCTCTTCGAACTGCTTGGCCGTGGTTGTGGTATCGAAACCGGCATAGAGCACGAAGGCCAGCAGGACCGAGACCACGGCAAAGATCAGCGCCAGCGGGCGCACCAGTTTCGGCATGCTGCTGCCGATGGCGGCGATCAGGGCACCGCCCAGGATCGGTACCCAGATCAACAGGCTGAGCAAGGGCCAATCAAACATCCATCACCCCCTGAGCAGCACGAAAGAGGCCACGATGGCCACCAGGCCGATGATCATGGCGAACGCGTAGTGGAACAGGAAGCCTGACTGCAGCGCGCGTGAGGCATCGGAAATCCTGCTCACCAGGCGCGCCGTGCCGTTGACCAGCCAGCCATCGATGATCATGCGGTCGCCACGGTTCGACAGCCCGGACGCCAGCTTGAGCGATCCACCGGTGATGCCCTTCATGTACAAGTCGTCGAAGCCGTACTTGTTGTCCAGGATCTTCCAGACGGGGTACAGGCGCTGCCTGACCGCATCGGCGATCGCCGGGTTGAACAGGTACACGTAGGTCGCAATTCCCACCCCAAGCATGGCCAGCCAGAACACCGGGGTCACGAACCCATGGAGGCCGAAGGCAAACGGGCCGTCTTCGAACTTGTAGGCCAGCTGGGCGACCACGTCGTGGGCCTCGCGGATGAAGATGGCGTCAGCCAGCGCGCCGCCGAACAGCAGCGGCACCACGGTGA
>SKKM01000193.1 GCA_007121485.1 Wenzhouxiangella sp.
CGCTCATCTCGAACTCCACGCCCTTGATGGTGGCGGCACCGGCGTTGGTGGTGACCCCGGCGAAGGTGTCGGCAATGCCGTCGCCGGTGGTGTCGGCGCCGATCGAGCCCGGCACCTGCACATCCGTGTAGTCGGCGTAGAACAGCGCCAGGGCGGTGTTGACCCGACCGTCCAGCCAGCGTGACTTCAGGCCGATCTCGTAGCTGTCGACGGTCTCGGGCTCGAAGCGCATGAACTCGAACACGTCTTCCTCGGTCGGCGGGTTGCCGTCGCGGCCCGGGGCCAGCGTGGTCAGCCCGCGCGGGTCGAAGCCGCCGCCCTTGAAGCCCTGCGAGTAGGACACGTAGAGGTTCTGGTCGGGCGTGGGTTGCCAGGCCAGGCTGATGCGAGGAGTGAACTGGGTGAAGGTCTCCGAGCCATCGAAGTCGGACGTCGTAGCCAGCACCAGCGGGCTGCCGCCAAAGAATTCCGAGGCACCCAGCATGGTTTGACGCAGCACGCGCGAAGAGCGCTCGTCGTTGGTGTAGCGACCACCCAGCGACAGCTCCAGGCCGGTATCCATGTTGAGATACGCGGCCAGGTCGAAGCTGAAGTCCGCGAAGATCGACCAGGTTTCAGTATCAACGTCACCCTTGGTGAAGGCGTTCAGGCCCGGCAGGCCGATGATGTCGCCGGTCTGGAACAGGCGCACGTCAAAAGGCCCGAAGGCATTGGCCTCGAGGTAGTAGACCCCGACCACGCCGGCGATGCGCTCGCCGGTGTAGTTGAGCTGGAACTCCTGGCTGAACTGGTCGCTGTCGTAGATGGTGGCGACGTCGACGTCGACCGCCGGCAGGGCGTCGAAGTCGATCTGCTGGATGTTCTCGTTGTTGCGCCAGGCGGTGATGCTCTTGAATTGCCAGTTGGGGTTGATGTCGTACTCGGCCAGCAGGCTCAGGCCCCAGGCCTCGGTGAAGTTGCGGCCGGTCTGGCCGCCGCGCGAGTCGTAGACGTCATCCAGGATGGGCGCGCCGGAGAACAGCCCGGGAATGAGGCGGTGGCCGCCGACCGGGCTGGAATTGTCGCGGAAAAAGTCACCGCCCAGGCGCACGAACCAGTCGGCGTTCGGGCGCCATTCGAAGCTGGCCCGGCCGGCCATGACGTCCTTGTCGTAGTTGTCCTTGCCGGTGGTCAGGTTGGTGCCGAAGCCATCGCGGTTGAAGCTGGCCACGGCGGCGCCGAACGCGAGGTTCTCGGTCAGCGGCGTTTCGCCGCTGACCACCAGGTCGGCCTGGGAGAAGCTGCCGACGCTGCCGCGGACGCTCAGGCGCGGCTCGTTGCCGAGGCGCCGGGTCACGTACTTGACCGCGCCGCCGATGGTGTTGCGCCCGTACAGCGTGCCCTGCGGGCCTCTGAGCACCTCGACCCGCTCGACGTCGAAGATATCCAGCACCGCACCCTGCGGCCGGTTCAGGAACACGTCATCGATGTAGATGCCGACGCCGGCCTCGAAGCCGGCCACCGGATCCTGCTGGCCGACGCCGCGGATGAACGCGGTCAGGGTGTTGGTGGTGCCGCGCGAGACCTCCAGAGTGGTGTTGGGAACGACCTGCTTGAGGAAGGTGATGTCCTGCGCGCCGACATCCTCCAGCGCTTCGCCGGACAGCGCGGTGATGGCGATGGGCACGTCGAGCTGGGTTTCCTCACGGCGGCGGGCGGTGACGCGGATGACGTCCATGACCTCCCGGGCCTCGGCGCCCTCGGCTCCCTCCTCTTCGGCGGCGGTGGCCTGGGCCACGGCGGTACCGGACAGGGCCAGCGCAATGGCCAGGCTCAGCGCGGAACGATACACAGTCTTCATAAGTCGGTTCCCTTAGGTCTTGTGGTGTGGCGGGCTTGATCCTCTCGGCGACAGCATCGTGCAGGACGGTCAGCAAGTAACTTGTACCTTGGTACAGTTCCGCGGCAGGCCGCGGGGGCGCGACCATGCCCGCATCAATTGCCACAGCCGGAAGCGACCTTAGGAGATGACCCTCAGCCTGATCGGCCTGCTCGGCGGCCTCGCCCTGCTCATCGTGCTGACCATGCGCGGCATGAGCCTGTTCGTGGCCACGCCCCTGTGCGCCCTGATCGTGGCGCTGACCGCCGGCGTGCCCCTGCTGCCGCCGCTGGCCGGCCCGGACGGGGTCAACCTGGTGACCCAGTACATGAACGGGTTCACCGGCTTCATCGCCTCGTGGTTCTTCGTGTTCCTGTTCGGCTCGCTGTTCGGCAAGCTGATGGAGTCCTCCGGCGGCGCCGACAGCGTGTCGCGCTGGATCATCACGCGCCTGGGCACCAGCCAGGCCGCGCTGGCCGTGGTGCTGGCCTGCGCGGTGCTGACCTACGGCGGTGTGAGCCTGTTCGTGGTGGCGTTTTCGGTCTACCCGATGGCGCTGGCCTTGTTCCGCGGCGCCAACCTGCCGCGCCGCTTCATTCCGGCCACGCTGGCCTTCGGCTCGGTCACCTTCACCATGACCTCGGCCGGCTCGCCGGAGATCCAGAACTGGATTCCGGTCGAGCACCTGGGCACCAGCCCGCTGGCGGCCTGGCAGGCCAGCCTGGTGGTCGCCATCTTCATGGCCGTCACCGGTTACCTGTGGCTGCGCTGGATGCTCAATCGCGCGGTGGAGCGCGGCGAGGTGTTCGAAGCCCGTCCCGAAGACCCCAAGGGCGGACGCGAGAACCTGCCCCATCCGGCCCTGGCCATGATCCCGCTGGCCCTGGTGCTGGGGATTTCCATCACCACCCACGACACGCTGGGCACCTCGGCCCTGATCGTGGCCCTGCTGGCCGGCTGCATCGGCGCCGCGCTGATCAACCCGCGCCATCTGCACGAACCGGGCGAAGCCATGTCCGAGGGCGGCACCGGTGCGCTGATCGCCATCGGCAATACCGCGGCCGTGGTCGGATTCGGCACCGTGGCGCGGGTCTCGCCGGCCTTCGACGCGGCCGTGGTCTGGGTCACCAGCATGCCGGGCTCCGGCCTGGTGTCGGCGGCCATTGCGGTCTCGGCCATTGCCGCGATGACCGGCTCGGCCTCCGGCGGCCAGGCCATCGCCCTACCCATCCTCGGGCCGCATTTCATCGACCAGGGCGTCAACCCCGACCAGCTGCACCGCGTGGTCGCGATCTCGTCCGGCGCGCTGGATTCCCTGCCGCACAACGGCTACGTGGTCACCACCATCCGCGCCATCTGCAAGGAAACCCACTCCGCGGCCTACTGGCCGGTGGGGGCGTTGACGGTGGTGATTCCGCTGCTGGGGCTGATTTTGTGTTTGGCGTTGTTTGCGATAGGGTTTTAAAAACGCAGGGTTCAGGGTTCAGGGTTCAGGGTTCAGGTTTCAGGAAAACCGGAAC
>SKKM01000071.1 GCA_007121485.1 Wenzhouxiangella sp.
CGGCGAGGACATCGCGGGCTTCACGGTCGGCCGGGACGCCGTAGGCCGGCACCAGGCAGGCGCCGTTGACGAACAGGAAATTGGCGTAGTTGGCCGGCAGGGTCGGGTCCACCCCGTCCGGTACCGGCAGTTCGACCAGGCGATAGGGCAGGCGCTTGCCCTTGACATCGGCCTGGCGCAGGGTCTGCAGCTGCTCCAGCAGGCGGCCATGGCGCGACTCGTCCGGCTGGCGCTGGTAGGCGATGAAATCGGTGTCGATGAAGCGGGCGATGGTGTCGATGTGGCCGTCGGTGTCGTCGCCAGGCAGCGGTTCCAGGTCGATGCCGATGACGCGCTCCATGTTGAGCAGGGTGTTGAGTTCGTACTCGATCTCGCCGCGCTTGAGATGCGGCAGCCGCGCGTGCAGGCAGTGCCAGTTGACCAGCAGCGTGCCGCGGCCGTCGCTTTCGATGGCCCCGCCTTCCAGCTCGAACAGGTACTGGCGAAACTTCAGCCGCTTGAAGTGCGGGTGGCGGGCCAGCAGGGTGTTGACGCGGTTGTCCTGCGCGGCCGGGTACTTGCCGCCCCAGCCGTCGAAATGAAAGTCCAGCGCCAGGCGCTCGCCGCCGCTACCGCCGACCAGGGTGATCGGGCCGTAGTCGCGGCACCAGGTGTCGTCGTAGGGGATTTCCAGCAGGTGCAGGCCCGGGGTCTCGCCCAGGCGCTGCTGCGCTTCGGTGCTGCCGGATGGGACGAGTAGGTAGACGTCCTGACGGCGGCAGATGGCCTGGATCAGCAGCACGTATTCCTGCTGGATGCCGGGCAGGCGCCCCGACCAGTCCGTGCGCGGCGCCGGCCAGGCCAGCAGGGTGGCGCTTTGCCGTTCCCATTCGGCTGGCAGGCGGAAGGCGGTATTCGGCACAGCGCTTTTGGGTTGTCAGCGTTGGCCCGCGTTGATCTCGCGAATCACCGCCTCGTTGTGCAGCACGCTTTCGATGACCAGGTCGTGCTCGAAATAGACGCTGTAGTCCTGGTAGGTCCAGCGCGTGATCGGCGGTTCGCCGACCGGGCCGCGGCGCTCCAGAGGCTCGCCGAACCGGCGCTCGACCTGGGCCATGGACAGGCCGTTGCGCGGCAGGTCGCGGGTCATGGCTTCGCGCACCTTTTCGATCAGCAGGATATCGCCGGTGGTCTGCCGGTCGGCGAAGGCCATGGGCCAGGCCAGCGCGACCAGCACCGCGGCAAGAAACAGACGGGTCGAAACTCGCTTGATCATGGCAAACCCTCTTGATTAGATCGCCGGCCAACGACGCCCGGCTTCTTGTGACGATGTTAGCACAAGCACCGCTTTACGCTGACTGCCGGCTGGTAGTCTGGACAGGGAAGAAAAGGAACCGCGGTTGAATCACCAAACACAGGAGGATACTGATGACGACGACCCTGATCACCGGCGCCAATCGCGGCATCGGCCTGGAACTGGCCCGCCAGCTCAAGCAAGCCGGTCACGACATCATCGCGGTCTGCCGCAAGCCTTCGCCGGAACTTGAGGAGCTGGGGGTGCGCATCGAGTCCGGGATCGAACTGACCGACGGGAAGGACCTGGCCGAACTGTCGCGGCGTCTGGGCGACAGCCGGCTGGATCTGCTGATCAACAACGCCGGCGTGCTGCGCTCGTCCAGCCTGGCCGAAATCGAGGACCAGCTCGACGATTTCCGCCTGCAGTACGAGGTCAACGCCCTGGCCCCGCTGCGCGTGACCCGCGCCCTGCTCGATCATCTCGAAGACGGCGCCAGGGTCATCATCATCACCTCGCGCATGGGCTCGATCGCCGACAACACCTCGGGCGGGCAGTACGCCTACCGCATGTCCAAGGCCGCGGTGAACACGGCCGGCGTGTCGCTGGCGCACGAACTCAGGGATCGCCGCATTGCCGTCGGCCTGCTGCACCCCGGCTACGTGCGCACCGGCATGACCGGCAACACCGGCCACATCGACGCCGACGAAGCCGCCGCCAACCTGATCCAGCGCATCGAGGAGCTCAGCCTGGAGACCACCGGGAGCTTCCGGCATGCCAATGGCGAGGACCTGCCGTGGTAGGCGCCCTGAGGCGCCCTTGGCCCATCCCCGGATTCAGCGCCAGGGGTCGATCAGTTCGACCCCGGTCGCCTCGAAATCCCTGCCGTTGCGCGTGGCCAGTCGCCAGCCGCGATTGAGGGCCATGGCCGCGATCATGCCGTCGGGGATCGACATCGGGCGCCCGCCGCGTTCGGCGCCGCCCATCAGTCGGCCGTAGGTGCGGGCATCGCTTTCGTTGAACGTCTGGATCTGGTCACGAAAGCGGGTGCGCCAGGCATCCAGCCCTTTTTCAAGCCGCGCTGCGCGCTGGTCGGGCCGGATCCGTTCGATGCCGTAGGCCAGTTCAGCGAGCACGACGCTGGGCAGACTGATGACGGCATCGTGCTCGGTCAGCCACTCGATGACGCGCGGCGACGGTGTGGGTTTGAGCGTTTCGGAAACGACGTTGGTGTCGATGAAGATCACAGCTCGATGCCGGGGTGGGGCTTTCGATGCGTTTCGAGCACCGCGTCGAGATCGGCATCCGTGGCGCAGGTGGCCTGGAGTTCGCGATAGAAATCTTCTGCGGGACTTTGGCCACCATGCCGCTGTTCGTACTCCTCCAGCGCGCGCTCGACCACGGCGGCGATCGTCCGCCGTTCACGGCTCGCCAGGCGATGCGCCAGTTCGCGGGCCTTGGCGCTGCGGACGGAAAGCTGCGGTTCGGTCATGGCGGGCCTGCCTGTTGCATGCGGGAAACAGCATTATATCAGCCAGTTTGATGGCACATGCTGGCAAGATGGCTACGGTCTTCCCTCGAATGTCCCCGTGCCGGCTGGCTGGCAGCTGACTCTTAAGCCCACCTTCTCTGTTCGGCCAGCAGCCGCAGCCAGGCGGCGTGGCGGGAGGCGGGGATGGCGCCGGATTCGGCGGCGGCACGCACGCCGCAACCGGGTTCGCTGTCGTGGCGGCAGTCGCGGAAGCGGCAGCGGGCGGCGTGCTCGGCGAATTCCGGGAAGCCGCGCTGCAGGGTCTGCGGCGGCATGGCCCACAGGCCGTATTCCCACACGCCGGGGGTGTCGACGATGCAGGCGCCGCCGGGCAGCGCGTAGACAGTGGCCGTGGTGGTGGTGTGGGTGCCCTTGCCGGTGACGGTGGACAGCGCGCTGGTGCGCTCGTCCAGGTCGGGCACAAGCGCGTTGAGCAGCGAGGTCTTGCCGACCCCCGACTGGCCGGCCAGCAGGCTGGTGCCGCTGCCCGTCACGGCCTTCAGTTCCGTGATCATCGGTTCCGGCTTGCAGCGTGTGCGGATGACGC
>SKKM01000174.1 GCA_007121485.1 Wenzhouxiangella sp.
AGACGTACCCTGTGCTGCTGATCGCGCTGGCGCAGGGCGTCCACGCCCACCCCGAGCAATCCGGCAATGATCTTGAGCAGAGCGCCACGCTTGCCGTCTGCAAGCTTGCGTACATCGGCCGCCAGCGGCTCGGGCAACGAAGCACCCTGATCGTCGCGCAGAATCGCCGGCGGAAACGCACAGTCATCGCTGCCGGGTTCCGGACTGCCGTCGACCAGCATGCACAGGATCGGACGTTCCGGCGCGAGGCTTCGAAACGTCAGAATCTCCTGATTGACCCAGCGCGAGGCAGCGGCACTGGGCGAACAGATGACGACCAGGGCAGCGGATTCACGCATGGCCTCGATCAGGGCGCTGCCAAGGTCTCCGCTCGAGGGGAGTTCCGTGTTGTCCCGGAAGATCGGTCGCAGACGATCAAAACGCTTTCCATCCGCAGCCCGCAGTTTGCCGGGCGGTCGATATCTTTCCAGCGCGTTCTGCAGCCAGGTTGCCCACTGCTTGTCGCGATGGCTGTAACTGATGAACGCCTTGTATCGACTGTTCATGGGACGCTTTCCTCCGAGAGACCGCCCCTTTTCAGAATCATAGCTTGCCCGGCTCCAGCGGCCGCTCACGGTGGACCAGGATCCACTCGGCGTGCTCGTCCAGCGCCGCCTCGCCCAGCGCGCGCAGCAACTCGCGCTTCTGCTCATCCGAGGTACAGCGGGATAGCCGGAACCGGGCCATGCGATAGATATCGAACATGAAGGTGTATTGCTTGAGCAGTTCCTTTTCAGCCACCTTGTGCGCGTAGGCCTCGCGCACGGCAGCCAGCAGCGGCAGCATGCCCATCGCGACCACCATGCCGGTGATCTGCAAATCGTCCATGCGTCGCTGGAACAGCGCGAGGACCAGGGTGATCACGATCCCGGTCCACAGCGTCACCGCAACCAGCCGGTCGGTATGGGCAACATGACGGCGATGCTTTTCGCAGCGGTTCTCAAAGTATCCCAGTTGGCCGCTGCCGCCCGGTGCTCCGATCCAGTGGGCGATCACCCCGTCAAGATCGGCCCTGCGTCGCATCAGCTGGTCTTCCGGTGCGCCGGCAAACCGCATCACGTTGCGGATCCAGCCGATCTCCACATCCTGCTTCTGCAGGAAGTTGTCGTAAGCGAAATCGTTGCGCAGCTGACCGGAAACGCCGGCCAGTCGCCAGTAGAACTGCACTCGCAGCCCCTCGGCCAGTGCACGGTAATCAAGAAACTTGCGGTGCCAATGAAAACCCGATGCAATTCGGTACAACACGAAGCCGGCGAAAAACAGGCCAAGGTAGGCAGCAATCATCGAGGGTCGGTCAAGGTCGGCATAGGCGATGAACGCCACGCCCATCAGGGCCGCCAGCGTGTAGAGCATGCGCAGCGCCGCCCGGTAGCGTCGGGCATAACGCGTGGCCAGGAGATCGGCCAGCGCGAAGGTCTCGGCCGTACGCTTAAGGTCCGGCTGGTCGGCCAGCTTCTCGTTCCATCCCGGCAATGCCGAGGCGATACAGTCGTTCGGCCGGATGCCCGACTTGCTCAGCTGGCGTGCCAGGCGCGCGCTGTCGCGGTTGAACTCGCCGGTGCGGGCCAGCATCCGGTCGAGATAGGCGGGCGGCTGGTCAATCTCCATGCGCTCGGGATCGGACACCAGCCAGCGCGCGGTGCCGGGCACCAGCCCGTCGGCCGGCGCGCCGTCTTCCCGGTCGCGCGAACAGATCACGTGGTAGACCACGTCGGTATCGTCCTTGGCCAGGCTTTGACGGCCGCTCCACTCCAGCCCGAAGCCGCTCATTTCACCAAACTGGTGATAATCGATGACATCGGCGGTGCCGCCTCCAAGGCGGGCCGGCTTGCCGTCCCAGATCGCGATCAGAATCTGACAATGATCCGAACTGTAGATCCCCACCCGCGCATAGGCCTGCTCACGGCTCTCGTCAACGCCGGCTTGCCCGGCCAGGACGTCAACCGTGGTCGCATCGACAAGAAACGCCCGAAACTCCAGGCGCGACGCCTCGTCCGGAAAGTCAGCTTCGTATTCCGCCGCCGGCATCGGAAGCGCTACCAGCAGTTCGATGCCGGTCTCTCGCGCCACCCTCGCGGCGACTCGGTCGCCGCCTTCGGCAAGCGGCGTCAGCAGTCGCAAGGGGGTATCCGGGTAGCGCCGGGCAAGGTCCGTGAAAAGCTCGCGCAGGCGCGCCTCGATCACCGGAATTTCCTCGCTGACCAGATCCCGATGCCCGGTCACCGCCAAGGTCAGTGGTACGGGCTGCACCGGCTGCATCAGTGCCTCGGCAAGCTCTTCAGCAGCCTGTGGATTGGCCCGCCGAGCCCGACTGTACCGGCTGACCAAGAGAGCCCGTCAGGATCGCACGCCGCGATCATGGTCACCGCCTGAAGGGCGCTGAAAAAAGCAGCGAAAGGCTCATCCGAACGGGTTCTCTGCTGCTGGTCGAGTAGCGAGAGTATATGCGCCCTGTTGCCCAAGCACCAGCAACTCCCGAGCCCGGGTGCAGCCTCGGTCACTCTGGCAAACGCATGGGGTCAGGGCGCGGCCAGGGAAGGCAGGGTCATCAGCACGGGATGCGGAATGAAGTCAGCCCCGCGGCGCAGGACAGGCGTAAGGGACCCGAAGGCCCCTCCGAGCGATACGGTTGGGATCAGGCCTGGCCGCCGCTGAAGCTGGCCCGACCGACGATCAGGGGATCGGTCGGGCCGACGTTGTCGATATTCTTGCCGCTGTAGTTCAGGCTGTTGAGGACATAGCGCATGGCGTTCAGACGCGCGCGCTTCTTGCAGTCCGACTTGACCACGATCCACGGACATTCGGAATGGTCGGTGTGGAAGAACATCGACTCCTTGGCCTGCGTGTACTCATCCCACTTGTCCAGCGAAGCCAGGTCGATGGGGCTGAGCTTCCACTGCTTGAGCGGATGAATCTCGCGCTCGCGGAAGCGGCGCCGCTGCTCTTCGCGACTGACCGAGAACCAGAACTTGATCAGGTGGATGCCGGAGGCCACCAGGTGGCGCTCCATCTCCGGCGCCTGGCGCATGAACATCTGGTACTCCTCCTCGTTGCAGAAGCCCATCACGCGCTCGACCCCGGCACGGTTGTACCACGAACGGTCGAACAGCACGATTTCTCCGGCGGTGGGCATATGCTGCAGGTAGCGCTGGAAGTACCACTGCCCGCGCTCCAGGTCGGTGGGTTTCTCCAGGGCCACCACGCGCGCGCCGCGCGGGTTGAGATGCTCCATGAAGCGCTTGATGGTGCCGCCCTTGCCGGCCGCGTCCCGGCCCTCGAACAGGATGACCACCCGCTGGCCGGTTTCC
>SKKM01000144.1 GCA_007121485.1 Wenzhouxiangella sp.
AAGCGCCGATCGACGTACTCATCAACAATGCCGGGATTCAGCATGTCGCGCGGCTGGAAGACTTCCCGATGGAAAAATGGGAGCAGCTGGTTCAGGTCATGCTGATCGGCGTGGCCCGCCTGACCCGGGCGGTCCTGCCGGGCATGCGCGAGCAGGGTTTCGGGCGCATCATCAACATCGGCTCCATCCACTCGCTGGTCGCCAGCGCCTACAAGAGCGCCTACGTCTCGGCCAAGCACGGCCTGATCGGCTTTTCGCGCGTGCTGGCCCTGGAGACGGCCGACACCGACATCACCATCAACACGGTCTGCCCGACCTACGTGCGCACGCCCCTGGTCGAGAAGCAGATCGCCGACCAGGCCCGCGTCCACGGCATTTCCGAGGACGAGGTGATCGATCGGATCATGCTCAAGCCCATGCCCAAGGGCGTCTTCATCAGCATGGAAGAACTGGCCGGCATCTGCGCCTTCCTGATCTCGCCGCCGGCGCGCAACATCACCGGCCAGGCGATTGTTGTCGACGGCGGCTGGACAGTACAGTAGGTCTTGATGGGTCTGGGCTGCGCGCTGTGAGGGGTCAGGGACTAGGGGTCAGGGGTCAGGGAGATTCGTCGAAAAGTTCAACTTTGTTGCCAAAGACTCAATCGGGAAACCCAAAGGCCATGGCTCAAGCCCCAGACGCGTCGCAGATGCGCCCTGACCCCTGACCCCTAGTCCCTGACCCCTCAAAAAAAGATGTCAACAAGAGTCCTCATCGCCGACGACCACCCGCTGTTCCGGACCGCGCTGGTGCAGGCCTTGAGCGGCTGTCTGCCCGATGCCGATATCCTGCAGGCGCGTGATCTGCCGGAGACCTTTGAACAGTTGGGCAGGCAGGACGACATCGATCTGGTTCTGCTCGACCTGCACATGCCGGGGAACCATGGACTGACCGGTCTGGCCTCGATCCGCTGCCAGTACCCGGCGGTGGCGGTCGTCGTCGTCTCGGCCAACGAGGATCCGAGCGTGATCCGGCGCGCGCTCGATCACGGTGCGGCCGGGTTCATTCCCAAGAGCACCGGACTGGAAGAACTGACCGAGGCCCTGAACACCGTCCTGGATTGCCGCGAGTGGATTCCTGCCCATCTCGCGCGCGCCGTCGCCGGCGTCGAAGGCGCCCGCGAGGACCGCGAACTGGCGCGGCGCATGGCCGCGCTGACGCCGCAACAGTTTCGGGTGCTGGCCATGGTTGCCGACGGCCGGCTCAACAAGCAGATCGCCGACGAGCTCAACATCCAGGAGCGCACCGTCAAGGCGCACATGAGCGAAATCTTCCACAAGCTGGACGTTCGCAATCGCACCCAGGCCGGAGTCGCCTTCCGCCGCCTGGAACTGGTCGACCCGGCCAGCCGGGTGGAATAGCGCGCGAGACTTCCTCACGCCGCGCGCGTGCGGTGAATCCGCATGCAGGGTCGGACCACGGCGCCGATTGACGCCTGCGCGGGACTCGGATAGCCTTGCGGCCCACACCTGAGCCGGCGGGAATCAAGGCATCACCATGGGGGACCACACGGGGCGACTCCCGGACACCAAGGATTTGCTTCGCTTGAGTCAACCCCTGGGCCGGGAGATTCCTCTGCACCTGCTGGTGCTGGGCTGCTGGTTGGTCGCCTTTGGCGCAGCCGCGGTGATGGAGTATGCCCAGCACGCCAGTCTGTGGTTCCCACCGACCGCCGTCACCTTCGCCGCGGTGCTGGTGATGGGGCCGCGCACCCTGCCCATCCTGTTCCTGGCCTGCGTTTTCGTCGTGCTGCTGAACGGGCAGATCTTTCAGCGCGAACTGAGCATGTCCGAAGTCATGCTTGCAGGCCTGAGCTTCGGGCTGACACACACTGCGGCTTACGGCGCGCTCGCCCTGGTGATACGCGCCGCGGCCGATCGCGACGGGCCGTTCGGCAGCTTTCCGCGGGTCAATGCCTTTTTGCTCGGTGGCGTGGTCGCTGCGGGCGTGCCGGCGGTGCTCGGCAGCCTGAGCCTGATCACGACCCGGGCGGCCGAGGCGGCCGACATCACGATACTGATCGCGCCGCGGTGGATCGGCGACTATGCCGGGCTGATCACCCTGGGGCCGCTGATGGTCATTGCTCTGGCCAGGGCCGCTCATCATCTGGCTGTGCCGACCCCGGGTGGCCTGCGCGCCTTCGTCCATCCGGAAACCCCACGGCAGCCCTGGCGGCGCGCTGGCGGCAAACTGCTGGCGCTGGCCCTCCTGACAACCGGCGTGCTGGCCATCGCGGCCACGTTTCCGGACAGCGAAAGCCTAGTGTTCCTGTTGTTCCTGTGTCTGCCCCTCCAGCTCTGGATCGTGCATAGCGAGACGGCCCTGGCCAGCCTGCTTGGCATTTTGCTGTTCAGCCTGCTGCTGGCGGCCGCGGCCAGCCTCAGCGATCTGGGCAACCAGGCGCTGATGCTGCAGTTCATCGTGATCAGTCTGGCCGTCAGCAGCCACCTCGGCCTGGCGGTTCCGGCCCTGTATCGGGACAACTTCCGCATGCGGCAGTTGCTGACCCACGACAGTCTGACCGGCGCCCTGGCCCGGAACTTCTTCGAGGACGGTGCTCGGGAGGGCCTGCAACAATGCGAACTGAAAGCCGAGCCGGCCTGCCTGGTCATGATCGATCTGGACAATCTCAAACAGATCAACGATCAGTTCGGGCATGCGGCCGGTGATCGCGCGTTGAAGTCCCTGGCCGAGATCTGCGCCTCGCAGCTCGCGCCCGGACAGCTGCTGGGCCGCCTGGGCGGGGACGAGTTCGCCCTGTTCCTCGGCGAGAGAACCCGTTCCGACGTGGAGGCCCTGCTGAAAAACATCCGCGAGGCGCTGGCACAGGAATCCGCCCGTGACCCGGACGCAGCGGCGGCCGCCAGTTTCGGCATCGCCGAATTCGTGCCCGGCGCCGGGCCTGGGGATTACCAGCAGCTACTGGCGGAAGCCGACCAGGCGATGTACCGCGACAAGCGAGGCGCAGCGCTTTCTGCCTGAGCAGCGGGTGGATGCCGTCTCAGCGGCAAGCTCCGGTTAGGGTTTCAACCACTGCCAGATGGCGTCCAGGCAGCTGCGCCCGAGGTGACGACTCCGGCCTGGATTCCAGCCGCAGTAGGGCATCGGCGTGATCGCCGAATCCTTGAACGGCATTTCCAGGGTCATGGCCAGGCAGCCAAAGGTCTCGGCGACGAAGTCCGTGCACTTGCGCAAATCGGCGCTGCCCGGCGCATCGACCGGGTAGCCGAACTCGGTCTGGAAGTCCGGGCTGATGCCGGCCAGCAGCCGCTTGAAGCCATC
>SKKM01000129.1 GCA_007121485.1 Wenzhouxiangella sp.
GACTTCAGCGTGTGCCTGGACACCCTGGCGCATCTGGGCTGGAACCTGCGCATGCCGGACGGGGTCAGGCTGGTGCGCGACGAGCGCGATCTGCCGGCAGACCTGTTTGCCCCGCATCCGCTGGCGCCGCTGCCGCAGGCCAGTCTCAGGCTGGAGTTCAGCGGCACCGAAAACGTTCGGCTGGATACTCCGAGAGTGCAATTCCAACCGGACCAGGCCGGAACCTGGCGCCTCATCGGCTGGTGGAAAGCCGAAGGGTTAACGACGCGCGCCCTGCCGGTACTGGACGTGCGCCTTGAGCGAACCGGCATTCGCCAGACGCTGGAATTGCCGGGGCGCAGTTTTGATTGGCAGCCATTTGCTTTGGAGCTCAAAATCGATGAGCCCTTGCCCGTCATTCGGATCAGTGTGGCTCGTGCTGCCGCAGACGCGTTTGATCGCGATATCGGCGGCGCCTTGAGCCTGGCTGGGCTGAGACTGGACCGAGTGGACGACGGCGACCAGCAGGCCATCCCGTGACGCTTGACCCATTGGCCATCGAGACGCTGGGGCGTCGTATACGTGACGGTCAACCGGTTCGTTTCAGCCCGTCGGAACTGGATGCCGCGCTGAGCTGGTTGTGTGGCAGCCAGAGCCATGCCGCGCTGCAACTCAGGCAGTCGCTGGGTCAGCCGCACGATTCCCCGGTCAGAGTTGCCATTCTGTATCGCCTGCTCGACCAGGAGTTGATGGCCGGTAGCCGTCTGGATCTGGACGCGGCGCACCTGGCTGGGAAAGTCCCCTTGGGCGAGAGGAAAACGCGCTTCCGACTCTTGATCCGCGCATTTCATCCGGATCGTTATCCAAGATTTTCGTCCTGGCTGACGCCAAGGGCACAGCTGATTCACCAGGCCTATGGCGCATTCAAGACGCAGGCGGCCTTGCCGGAGCGACCAACCGAGGCCGGATTCGGCGCGGGGACTTCCGGCCCAGGCCGTGACGCGGATAGCAGTTCGGGCCAGCGACCCACCCGCCCCAAACAGCCGGATCATCCCTGGCAACCGGGTGCCTTCCGGCACTCGGCGCGGCTCGATTCGGGCCGGCGTCATCGCAGCCAGGGCTGGGTCGACAGCCTGCGGCGCCTGCCACTCCTGGCCAAATTCAGCCTGGTCCTGCTGCTGATCCTGGCGCTTGCGATGACCTGGCTCGCCTTGACTCCCGACGAACCGGAGTGGCTGGCTTCCGACTTCAGCGCGCCGGGCGTTGCCGAACCGGCCAACCGGCCAGCGCCGTCGATCAGCCGGGCATCGCTCGACCCGCCCCGCCCGGTGCGCCATCTGCACCGGGAAAGTCCATTGTCACGGCATCCTGCGCTTGCCCTGCCGTTCGGCCCGCCGGTCGACTTTAGCCTGCCCGTGCTGATGGAAATCGAGGACCTGCTCGACCGCATGGGTCACTACGTCAGCAACGGCGATCTCGATGCCGTCCTGCGCCTGGTCAGCGCACCGCCAGGGCACGACGCGGGACCGGGACCGGTGGCCGAGCATTTCGCCGACATCATTGCCGGCAGCCGCAGACGGCACCAAGAATTCCGCATCCTGGCCATCGATCGTCGCCCCTCCTACTGGTCGGTGCTCGTCTCGTCGCGCCTGACGATGACCTTCGACGACCTGACCGCACGCCACGATCGAACCGACATACGGCTGATCATTCGCCGGGGCGAAGACGGTTTGCTCAGGATTTCCGGCTTCGATGCCTGAACTTGGCCGCAGGCGGGCCGCCCCCGCTCCATGGAACTGGCAGGTGGCTGCGCTGTTGTCGGCGCTGACCGTGCTGCTGCTGCCGCTGATGTTCGGGCAACGCAGCCCGGAAACCGTCACCGCCAGTCTGCTGGCCATGACGGTGTTGACCCTGCTGGCCGTGCTGTGCGCGAGCCTGTCCGAGGCGAAACGGCCCATGCCCGCGAGCTGGCTGGCATTTGCAGGCCTGCTGAGCGCCATGGTCCTGATACAGATCCTGCCGCTGCCGTTTTTGGTGAACTGGTTCGGCCCCTACCCCGAACTCGTCATGCAGGCCGGCGATGTGCCGCCGCTGAGCTGGTCGCCGGACCCGGGCGCCAGCATCCGGGGCTGGGTAGCCTTTATCGCCCTGTTCGGACTCGCCTGGCTCGCTTACAGCATGCCGCGCCGGCTGCGCTACTGGATCTGGCTGAGTGTGGTCGCCGCGGCCTTGTTCCAGGCGCTCTACGGTCTGCTGGCCCACGCCGGCGGCTCGGAGACAGTCCTCGGCATCTGGCCCCGAGCCTCGAATGCCAACGTCTACGGCAGTCTGTACCATCGCGGCGCCTTTGCCGCCTACCTGGCGCTGACCTGGCCGCTGGCCGTCGCGGTCTGGCACATGCGCGACATGCCGCTGCTGGGCCGGCTGCCGCGGGAGCTTAAAATTGCCGGCAGCGTGGTCAGCGCCGCGCTGATCGGAGCCGCCATCGTCGGCAGCACCTCCCGCCTCGGCGCCGCGGCCGGCCTGTTCGGCATGCTGCTGATGCTGATCCTGTGGAGTCGCCATCGCCGGCGGACCGGCGGCGGATCGCTATGGCCGGCGGTCCTCGCCGTGACCGCAACCGCCATCGGCGCCCTGTGGTTTGGCGTTGCGCCGCTTGCCGAACGGGTGATCGAGGGCGGTATCGACGATGTGCGTTTTGACGCCTACGCCGTCGTGCTCACGGAATTTCCCCGGCAATGGTTCGTGCACGGGATCGGGCTGGGCGGGTTCGAGGCCGTGTTCAAGCAATATCGGCCGCCCCAGATCGGCGGCCAGTGGGACTACCTGCACAATGACGCGCTGCAGTGGATCGTCGAGATGGGAGTGGTCGGCGTGGCGATGCTGCTGATGGTGCTGGTCGGACTGTGGCGCAACGCCCGCCTGAGCACGGAAAGAGTCGCCCTGTATGCCGGCCTGGCCGCGCTGGCGCTGGTCGGGCTCGGAGACTACAGCTGGCATATTCCGGCGACCCAGACCGTGCTGGCGCTGTACCTGGGCACGCTGCTGGCACCGACTCGACGAAGACGCCGGCGCCACTGAGCGGCCGGAAAACGCTCCAGCATCCGCTCTTCGGCCCCGCTCAAGGCCCTTCTCAACCCCCTTGGCTCCAGCGATTCCGGCAGGGCGCTTGCAAACACCTTCGAGCCCAATATATGATGGAGTTCGCACTTTTTTATCAGAAGTGCGGGTTTCTGGCTCGACGCGCCCACTAAGGGGAAGGTGCATGGGGACAACTTACACAACCGCCGCCGCGTTCCTGATCGCCGCCGTCATGGTGCCGATGCTTCGGGCGCCTGC
>SKKM01000250.1 GCA_007121485.1 Wenzhouxiangella sp.
CACCATCGCGTTTTTCATGTTCTGGGCGGCAACCGCAGCATCCAGCCTGTTCACCCGCATCCTGCTGATCCCGCCGTCGCACTTCAACCGGCGCTGATGCACTGATTGCTCGATGGCCGACTCCAGCCCCAACACCCAGACCATCCCGCTGTATGTCAAGGCGCCCAAGGTCTATCCGCGCGAAACGAAGGGACGCTTCTCGCGCCTGCGGGTGATCGCGGCCTGGGTGCTGCTGGGCCTGTTCTACGTCGTGCCCTGGATCAACTGGGGCGGGCAGCAGATCGTGCTGTTCGATCTGCCGGGTCGGCAATTCCATTTCTTAGGCGTCACCCTGTGGCCGCAGGACCTAATCATCCTGTCGCTGCTGCTGGCCCTGGCGGCACTCACCCTGTTCTTCTTCACCGCCCTGGCCGGCCGGCTGTGGTGCGGCTACGCCTGTCCGCAGACGGTTTGGACCGAGGTATTCCTGTGGATGGAGCGGGTCACCGAGGGCTCGCGCAACAAGCGCATCAAGCTCGACAAGGCGCCGTGGAGCAAAAACAAGCTGATCCGCAAGTCGAGCAAGCAGTTCCTCTGGATCACCTTTGCCCTGTGGACGGGATTTACCTTCGTCGGATTCTTCGTACCCATCCGCGAGTTGGGCCCGCGTGTCTTGACCTTCGACCTCGGCGGCTGGGAAACCTTCTGGATGTTCTTCTACGGCTTTGCCACCTACGGCAACGCCGGCTACATGCGCGAGCAGGTGTGCAAGTACATGTGCCCGTATGCGCGCTTCCAGTCAGCCATGTTCGACGCCGACAGCCTGGTCATCTCCTACGACGCCGAGCGCGGCGAGCCGCGCGGCGGGCGTCCGAAGAACGCCGACTACAAGGCCCAGGGCCTGGGCGACTGCATCGACTGCCTGGCCTGCGTACAGGTCTGCCCGACCGGCATCGACATCCGCGACGGGCTGCAGATCGAGTGCATCGCGTGTGCGGCCTGCATCGACGTCTGTGACGAGGTCATGGACAAGATGAACTATCCGCGCGGGCTGATCCGCTACACCACCGACAATGCGCTGAAGAAAAAACCGACGCGCATCCTGCGCCCGCGCATCTTCATCTACCTCGCCGCCCTGGCCTTGCTGAGCACGGTCATCGGCCTGTTCCTGACCGGCCGCGACCCCCTGATCGCCGACGTGCTGCGCGACCGTACCGCCCTGTACCGCGTGGTCGGCAGCGAGCTGGAAAACTCCTACAGCCTGAAGCTGACCAACCGGACCGATGCGGTCATGACGCTGGAAGTCACTGCCGAGGGTCTGCCCGAAATCCGCGTGGTCGAACCGTCCCGCAGCGTGCGCGTCGCACCGGGCCAGACCGCCGACCTGCCGCTGACCGTGGCCTTGCCGCTGACCGCGGCCGACCCCGGCATGCAGCCCATGACCATCGTGATCCGCTCTCTCGACGACGAGCGCCTGACCGAGGTCGAAACCCGCTTCTTCATTCCCGCCAATCCGGACTGAGACCCATGCAAGAGACTCCCGCCAATCCCTGGTACAAGGAACCCTGGCCCTTCATCCTGGTGAGCATCACCGGCCTGGGCGTCGTCGCCGGTTCGACGCTGGCGGTGATCGGTTTTTCCAATCCGCCGGAGATCGTCAGCGGCCAGTTCGGCTCGCTGGCCAAGTTCGTTACCGAAGACAGCGCGCTTGTCGACCAGGCCCGTGCCCTGGGACTGAGCGGGCGCCTGGCGCTGGACGGCGATGAGGTCGTGCTCAGAATGTCGGCCCATGATGGCATCAGCCTGCCCGAGCAGCTGATGGTGCAGTTCCAGCATCCTGCGACCAGCGCCGGCGATAGCGTTGCCCTGGTCAGCCGAACCGCCGGCGGCGAATATCGCGGCAGCTATGCCGTCCCGCCGCATGCCCGCGCCCACGTCAGCGTGACCGACCTGGGCCAGAGCTGGGCGCTGGCCGGGCGCCTGGACGCCGGCGCCACCATCGCGGTTGAAGCCCGCCGGCCATGAGCCAGGCGGCCCATGACGGCTGCTGGCACTGCGGCGAGCCGATTCCGGCCGGTGTGGACATCCAGGCCGAGATCGGCGGCCAGCCGCGCGCCATGTGCTGCCACGGCTGCCAGACCGTGGCGATGTTGATCGCCTCGGCCGGCCTGACCCGCTACTACGACTTCCGCGACGCGCTGCCCGAACGTCCCGAACTGGCCGCGCAGGTCAGCGCCAGGGACTTCCTCGCCTGGGACCGCGGCGCGGTGAGGGATCACTACGCCCGCGCCGACTGCGACGGCCTGTATCGCTTGAGCCTGGTGCTGGAAAACGTGCACTGCGCGGCCTGCGCCTGGCTGATCCAGCGCTTCGTCGGCGCCCTGGAAGGCGTGGCCGAGGTGCGCGTGGACGTGGCCGACGGACGTGCGCACCTGCGCTTCGATCCGGAAAAATCGCCCTTGAGCGAAATCGCCGCGCGGCTGGCTGCGCTGGGCTACCGCCCGCACCTGGACTCGCCCGAGGCGGGCACCGCGCGCAACCAGATCGAGCGCCGCCAGATGCTCAAATACATCGTGGTTGCGGGACTGGGCATGATGCAGGTGATGAGCTTCGCGCTGGCCAAGTATATCGGCGCCTGGCAGGATCTGGACGCGCAGACCGAGCGCTTCTTCGTGCTGATTTCCATGGTGGTGGCCGTCCCGGTCAGCCTGTATGCCGGCCAGCTGTTCTACAAGTCGGCCTGGCGCACGCTCAAGCAGGGCCGCATGGGCATGGACGTGCCGGTCGCCGCGGCCATGCTGCTGGCGCTGTTTTTCAGCGTCTACGTCACCCTGTTCGGCGGCGGCGACGTCTACTTCGACTCGGTGGTGATGTTCATCTTCTTCCTGCTGCTGGGCCGCTACGCGGTGCTGGTCGCGCGCCAGAACGCCGGCCAGCTGCAGTCGGCGCTGGCCCGTTCACTGCCCGTGCAGGCGCGGCGCCTGACCGAGTCCGGCGTGGAGCTGGTCGCCCTGGTCGAACTGGCCTCGGGCGACCGCGTGCAGCTCAGCGCCGGTGAGACCATTCCGGCCGACGGCGTGATCGAAGCGGGCGCGGTGATGGTCGACGAATCGCTGCTGTCGGGCGAGTCCATCCCGCGCCGGCGCGGCGTTGGCGAACAAGTGCTGGCCGGCAGCCTGGTGCGCGACGGCCAGATGACTTTGAAAATCGAAGACCTCGGGCAGTCGACGGTACTTTCCGGCATCGTCCGCCTGCTCGACCAGGCCCGGCTGTTCAAGCCGCGCATGGCGCAGATGGCGGACCGGCTGGCCGGCTGGTTCGTCGCCTTCGTGCTCAC
>SKKM01000064.1 GCA_007121485.1 Wenzhouxiangella sp.
CCGGCGCGCGCAGCCGACTGGTAGCCGGGTCATGGCGCTGCTGCTGGACACCAACGTGATCTCCGAACTGCGCAAGGTCGCGGCCGGCAAGGCCGATGAACGCTTCGCCGCCTGGTCGCGCCAGACCGACATCACCAGCTGCTGGTTGTCGGTGGTCAACATTCAGGAGTTGGAAGTCGGCGTCCGCCTGGTCGAACGGCGGGACAAGAAAGGCGGTGCAGTGTTGCGTGACTGGCTGGAGCAGCAGGTCCTGGTAACCTTCCGCGATCGGATTCTGCCGGTGGATCTGGCGGTGGTGCGCCACAGCGCGCAATACCATGTACCCGACCCAGCGCCGGTGCGCGACGCGCTGATTGCGGCGACGGCGGTGGTCCACGGCCTCGCTGTCGCCACTCGCAACCTGGCCGACTTTCGCCGCAGCGGCATCGAGTTGATCAATCCATGGGAATGGACAGGATGAATCCGTATCAGCAAGCCGAGGGCGTCTCGTGAGCTTCCTGGCCGAACTCAAACGGCGCAAGGTGTTCCGGGTGGGGGTGGTTTACGCCGCCACGGCCTTTGTCATTATCCAAGCGGCCGACATCATGCTGCCGAGCCTGGGCGTGCCCGCCTGGGCCTTGAGCCTGATCGTAGTAATGGTGATTCTGGGCTTTCCGGTCGCCCTGGTGCTGGGCTGGGCGCTGGAGCTGACGCCGGACGGCATCAAGCGCACCGAGTCGGTGCCTGCCGCACAGACCGGGCACGGCCCGGCTCCGGCCCTGCTCGGCAAGCGCACGGTGCTGGCCAGCGCCTTGCTGGTGGCCGTGGGCGTCGGCATTGGAGCGGGCTGGTTCCTGCGACCGGCGGCCGAGTCGTCGAGGGAGTCGACGCCGGTTGCGTCCGCGGACCCGCTTGCGGTTGTGGAGACCCCCGTGACTTCCCCCGAGACGCAATCGATCGCCGTGCTGGCGTTCGCCGACCTGAGCCCGGACCGGGACCAGGAGTATTTCGGCGACGGCATCGCCGAGGAGATCCTGAACGCCCTGGTGCGGCTGCCGGGCCTGCGCGTGGCCGGGCGCACCTCCGCCTTCTACTTCAAGGGCCGCAACGAGGACCTGCGCACCATCGGCGCCACGCTGGGTGTCGCCCATATCCTCGAGGGCTCGGTGCGCAAGCAGGGCGAGCGGCTGCGCATCACGGCCCAGCTCATTCGCAGCGAGGACGGCTTCCACCTGTGGTCGGCAACCTACGACGGCACCGACGCCGACATCTTCGCCCTGCAGGAGCGCATCGCCCGCGAGGTCACGCGCGAGTTGCAAGTGGCCCTGGGTACCGGCGAGGACCAGCGGCTGGTCAATGCGGGGACCGAGAACCCCGACGCCTACGCGCTCTACCTGCGCGCGACCGACATCTTCAACCGTCGCGATGCCGAGCGCTATGAAGAGGCCATCGCGGCGACCCGGGAGGCGCTGCGCCTGGATTCCGGCTATGCGCGCGCGCATTCGCGGCTGGCGACGCTGTATTTCTTGTGGTCTGCCGTTGCGGTTCCGGAGCGGTACGAAGCCTTGACAACGGAGGCGGCCAGGCAGGCACGATCGGCCCTGGAACTTGACCCGTCACTGGCTGAACCGCATGCGGTGCTGGCGATGCTTCTTCAGGCAGACCGGCGCTATGCCGACTCCGCTGACGCGATGCAGCGGGCGCTCGAGATCGATCCGAACGACCTCACGGCCCTGTTCTGGCGTGCCAGCAACCATTGCCTGGTCGGGACCATCGAGCTATGCGAACGCGAACTCGACCATGTCCTGATGCTGGATCCCTTGTTGCCGAATGCGCTGGGCTGGCGCGCCCGCCTGTACATATCGGCTGGCGACCTGGCGACGGCGGAGCGGATGATTGAGCGCTCCCGCGAGGCAGGTCTGCGCTGGGCGGGGGTCAGCGCGGGCTGGATCGCACTCGAACGGGGCGATCGCGCGACGGCGCAGGCACAGTGGGAGGAGGTCCACAGGATCTTTGGTGCCGGCCTCACACCGGAGGCGGCCATGACCCTGGCGGCAGCGCGCGCCGGCGACGAGCAGGCTCAGGAGCGTTCCCGCGCGATGATCGATGACTACCTCGCCACGTCGCCGGCGCGTATCAATGGCTTGGTCCCATTGACCTTGATATCCATTGGCGACGTCGAGCGCGGGCTGGAGGTGTTCGCGGCTCATCCCACGCCCAATGAGGCCCTGTTCCTGAGCGAAGTCATGGGCACCCGTTGGTATCCGGACGCCTGGACCTCGCCGGCCTTCCCCGCCTTCCTGCGCAAGACCGGCATTGCCGAGTACTGGGATCGCTTCGGCGCGCCGGAGCGGTGCCGCAAGGACGCATCGGGGGACTACCAGTGTCAATGACGTTCTTCGCAGAACTCAAGCAGCGTAGCGGTACTCACGTGGCCTTGTTCTAAATCGTGGCCGACTGGCATCGACATATAACGCATTGCGGCATATAACGCATTCCGTTATGATGCCGTGATGATTCGGAGTTTCGCTGACCGGGAAACCCAACGCATCTGGGAAGGCCGGGTTTCGCGGAAGTTGCCGACCGAAATGCAGACGATTGCAAGACGCAAATTGCGCATGCTCAACAACGCAGAAGCGATCCAGGATTTGAAGGCACCACCGGGCAATCGACTTGAAGCACTCAAAGGCAGCCGCAAGGGTCAACACAGCATCCGCATCAACAAGCAGTGGCGGCTTTGCTTCCAATGGAAGGACAGCCACGCGTACGAGGTCGAGATCGTCGACTACCACTGAACTGCGACCGAGGCACGTCATGACCAGGAAAACGCTACCAAACATCCACCCGGGTGAAATTCTGCTCGAGGAATTCCTCAAGCCACTTGATCTCAGCCAAAATGCGCTGGCTCGGGCGATTGGTGTTCCGCCGCGACGGATCAATGAAATCGTACTCGGCAAGCGCGGTATCACGGCCGATACGGCCATGCGTCTCGCCCGGGCATTCGGAACCTCGGAGCGATTCTGGCTGGGGCTGCAAGCCGACTACGACCTGGAGCAGGCACAATCCAAGCTCGGGTCGGCACTCGACCGTATTTCTCGCATCGCCGCCTGACCCCGCATGGCGCCATCGATCCGCCGGGCAAGACCAGCGCTGAGAAAGTGCAACCCATGAGCCTGTTGGCCGAACTCAAGCACGCGCTACGGCATTCCGGCTTCGCTTCATTCCGCAGCCGCGGAAAGCCGCAAAGCCTCCATTGCCTGCACGCGCCACGGCATTCCGGCTTCGCTTCATTCCGCAGCCGCGGAAAGCCGCAAAGCCTC
>SKKM01000006.1 GCA_007121485.1 Wenzhouxiangella sp.
CCGCTGGAGGTCTGCCAGGCGGCCGAGCAGGCCTGGCGCGACGGCCATGCGCCGCTCAACGCGGTCGAAGGCTTCATCCGCCAGATCATCGGCTGGCGCGAGTACGTGCGCGGCCTGTACTGGCTGAAGATGCCCGATTATGCGGAGATGAATGCCCTGCAGGCGGACCAGTCGCTGCCCTCCTGGTACTGGACCGGCAAGACCGGGATGCGCTGCCTGCAGCAGGCCATCTCCGCCACGCGGCGCAACGCCTATGCCCACCACATCCAGCGCCTGATGGTCACCGGCAACTTCGCATTGCTGCTGGGCGTGGTGCCGAAGGAGATCTGCGAGTGGTACCTGGCGGTCTACGCCGACGCCTACGACTGGGTGGAGTTACCCAACACCTTGGGCATGGTCATGCACGCCGACGGCGGCATCATGGCCTCCAAGCCGTACGCGGCCAGCGGCAAGTACATCCAGCGCATGGGCGATCACTGCAAGCACTGCGCCTACAAGGTCGGCGACACGCTGGGCGAAGATGCTTGCCCATTCAATGCCTTGTACTGGGATTTTCTGGCCCGGCACGAAAAGCAGCTGGCCGGGAATCCGCGCATGAAGATGATGTATCGCAACCTGGAGCGCATGGACAGCGAGCGGCTGGCAGCGATCAGGAAGCGTGCGTTGCAGGTGCGAAGCGAAGTGGAATCGCTTTAGCAGTCAAAGAGCGTGATCCGGAACCCGCGGATCGCGGCGGCCGCTCAGAGGGGGTCGGTGAGCTGCGTTGTTCCGATGCCGCGTTCCGGCAGCAAGACCGGGATACCGTCTTCGATCGGGTAGACCACCTTGCCGTCGCGCGTGATGAGCGCGGCGCTCAGTTCGCCCTCGATCCTGGCGCCGTCCACGTACTGGATGTCACCGGAGGCGATGGCGCCGTTGAGGTTCTTGAGCTTGTTCCGGGACAGCGGCAGCAGCGGCTCATGGCTGACCGGGCAGCACAGGATGTCGAGCAGATGATCTGGGATAGTCATGCGCGTAGTGTAGCCGAGCGTCCATGTTTGCGGGGCGAAGTCGGCGCGTGGCCGATGTTCTTTCGCCAACGGCGCTGTTACCATTGGTGATTGCCTTCAAATCAGGAGTCAGGAGCATGGATCGCAGTCCGCTGGTGGGCGTGATCATGGGCTCGCAGAGCGACTGGGAAACGATGCGCCACGCCAGTGAAGTGCTCTCCGAGCTTGGCGTCGAGCACGAGTGCCGCGTGGTCTCCGCCCACCGCACGCCCGATGCGATGTTCGCCTACGCCGAGTCGGCGGCCTCGCGGGGCTTGAAAGTCATCATTGCCGGCGCCGGCGGGGCCGCGCATCTGCCGGGCATGGTGGCGAGCAAGACCGAGCTGCCGGTACTGGGTGTGCCGGTGCAGTCGCGTACGCTCAAAGGCATCGATTCGCTGTTGTCCATCGCCCAGATGCCGGGCGGCATTCCGGTCGGCACCCTGGCCATCGGCAAGGCCGGGGCGACCAATGCCGGCCTGCTCGCTGCATCCATCCTGGCGACCCAGGATCACGAGCTGGCCGAGCGCTACCGGGCCTGGCGCCGGCGCCAGACCGAGCGCGTCCTGGCCAACGACCGTCCAGGTAACTGAATCATGCGCGTTGGCATCCTGGGTGGCGGGCAACTGGCCCGCATGATGGCCGAGGCCGGCGGGCCCATGGGCCTGAGCTTCCAGTTTCTCGATCCTTCGGCGCAAGCCTGTGCCGGCGACCTCGGGGCGCTGCACGTCGGTCCCTGGGACGATCCCGACGGCCTGGAGCTCCTGGCCGCCTGCGATCGGGTGACCTGCGACTTCGAGAACGTGCCGGCCGCCGTGCTGGCCGACCTGGCCGCGCGCACCCGGGTTCATCCGCCGCCGGCCGCCTTTGCCGCGGCGCAGGACCGCCTGGTCGAGAAGCGCCTGCTCGAGCAGCTCGGGATCCCTATCGCGCCGGTGGCGTCCGTGTCGACCCGGCCGGACCTGCTCGCGGCGGTCGAGGAGATCGGCTATCCCTGCGTGCTGAAAACGCGGCGGCTGGGCTACGACGGCAAGGGCCAGGCGGTGCTGTATTCGCACGAAGACCTGGAGCCGGCCTGGCAAGCCCTGGGTGGTCGCGATCTGATTCTCGAGTGCTTTATCGACTTCAAGCACGAGTGCGCGCTGACCGCCGTGCGCTCCGGCGACGGCGAAATCCGCTGCTACCCGCTGAGCCGGACCGTGCATCAGCGCGGGGTGCTGCGCCTGGCGGCCGGCATGCACCAGCCGCCGCCGGCCCTGCTGGAGCAGGCCGAGACTTCGGTCAGCGCCTTGCTCGAACACCTGGACTACGTGGGCTGCCTGAGCCTGGAGTTCTTCTCCACCGAGGACGGGCTGATCGCCAACGAGTATGCGCCGCGACCGCACAACTCGGCGCACTGGACCATCGAGGGCGCGGTCTGTTCCCAGTTCGAGAATCACCTGCGCGCCGTCTGCGGCCTGCCGCTGGGCAGCACGCGCCGGCGCGGTCATTCGGTCATGTTCAACTGGCTGGGCGACCTGCCGGACGCGGCGGCCTTCCTGCGCGTTCCGGGCCTGGCCTGGCATGACTATCACAAGCAGCCCAGGCCGGGCCGCAAGCTCGGCCACGCGACCCTGGTCGCCGACACTCTGGCCGAGCTGCACGCCGGACTGGAGGCGGTGCGGCCGCTGCTGGATCGTGAGACGGAGAGCCTGCTCGAGCAGCTGGCGCTGTAGCGGCTTAACCGAGACTAGTCCAGCGCCGCGGCGGCGAATTTCTCGCTGACCACGTCGATGACCACCTCCGCGATGCGGTCGATCTGCGCATCGTCGATGATCAGCGGCGGCAGCAGGCGGATGGTGTTGCCGCGGGTGACGTTGATGATCAGTCCGCGCGCCATGGCGGCGTCCTTGAGTTCGGCGCAGTCGGTGCTCAGCTCGACGCCGATCATCAGTCCGCGCCCGCGCACCTCGCGCACTTCCGGGTGGTCTGCCAGCCCGGCCCGCAGCGCCGAGAGCAGGCGCTCACCGGCGCGCGCGGCACGGCCCGGAATGTCTTCCTCGCGCATGATGGCCAGCACTTCCAGCGCCACCCGGCAGGCCAGCGGATTGCCGCCGAAGGTGGTGCCGTGCGAGCCCGGCGGCAGCAGCTCGGCCACGGCTTCGCGGGCCAGGCAGGCGCCGATCGGCACGCCGTTGCCCAGCGCCTTGGCCACCGTCACCACGTCCGGCAGCAGTCCGGACGTGTGCTGGAAGGCGAACCAGCGCC
>SKKM01000163.1 GCA_007121485.1 Wenzhouxiangella sp.
TGCGCCGCACCCTGGTGCTGGCCGCACCGCTGGTGATCGGGCAGTTGACCAACTTCGGCATGAACTTCGTCGACACGGTGATGGCCGGTCGACTGGGGACGGTCGACCTGGGCGCCATCGCGGTGGGTTCGGCGGTGTGGTCGGCCGGCGTCCTGTTCACCCTGGGCGTGCTGCTGGCCGTTTCGGCCACGGTGTCGCAGCTCGACGGCGCCGGCCGCCGGATGCAGGCGGGGGAGTTCACGCGGCAGGCCTTGTGGTTGGCACTCGCCCTGGCTGCGGGTCTGGTGATGCTGGCGCTGGGTGCCGGGCCGCTGATGGTGGCGCTGGAGTTCGACGATGCGGTGGCCGAGCTGGCCATGGGCTATCTGCGCGCGATCGCCTGGGGCGCGCCGGCGTTGGCATTGATGCTGACGCTGCGCTTTTTCTCCGAAGGCAGCGGCCACACCCGGCCGACCATGTACGTGGGGCTGCTGGGCATCGCGCTGAACGTGCCGTTGAACTGGATGCTGATGTTCGGCAATCTCGGTTTTCCTCGCCTGGGCGCGGTCGGCGCCGGCTGGGCCACGGCGATCGTGCTGTGGCTGCAGCTGTTGCTGATGATCGCCTGGGTCGCTAAACGGCCGCAGTACCGCGCCTTCGCCGTGTTCGGGCGCTTTTCGTGGCCGAACGGGCGCGAAATCATCGCCTTGCTGAAAGTGGGCCTGCCGATCGGTTTCATGGTGCTGATGGAAGGCGGGCTGTTCGTCGCTTCGGCATTGTTGATCGGCACCTTGGGCGCCCTGCCGGTGGCCGCCCACCAGGTGGCAATGAACTACACCGGGCTGGTGTTCATGGTGCCCCTGGGATTGTCTGGCGCGATCACGGTGCGAGTCGGCAATGCCATAGGCCGCGGCGACCCGGAAGGTGCCCGGCGCGCCGGCCTGGTCGGCATCGGCATGGCGGTGGTGTTCGCGCTGGTTTCGGCCGCGATCATCGTGCTGTTCCCGGAGCAGATCGTGCGCCTGTACACGGCCGATCCGGAAGTGATCGCGCTGGGCGCCAGCCTGCTGCTGTTCGGGGCGATCTTTCAGCTCTCCGACGGCATCCAGGTGGCGGCCGCCGGCGCCCTGCGCGGCATGAAGGACACGCGCATCCCCATGCTCTACAGCGTGCTGGCCTACTGGATGATCGGCATGAGCGTGGGCTGGTGGCTGACCTTTCGCGCCGATTGGGGTCCGGCCGGGATGTGGGTCGGCATCCTGACCGGCTTGAGCGTGGCCGCCGTGTTGCTGACCGGCCGCTACCTGCGCCTGAGCGCCCTGCGCATCAGCCCCGCTCGTGCCTGAGCCGTGACCTCTTGCACATTGTGATCGTCACGCCGCCACACTAAAATTCCGGCTTTCCTACCGACCGCAGGCCGACCATGGCGCATTCCAGAAAACCCAATATCCTCGTCCGGCTGTGGCTGGGCTTCTGGCGCGGCGTCACGGCGCTGCGCATGGCGACCTTCAACATCGTCTTCCTGCTGGTACTGGCCCTGATCATCGGAGCCATCCTGCGCGGCGGGGACCAGTTGGTGATCGACGAAGACACCACCCTGGTGCTGAACCCGCGCGGGTTCATCGTCGAGGAACACACCGGCTCACCCATCGAGCGGGCGCTGGCCGAAGCCCTGGGACAGGGCGTGGCCGAGACCCAGCTGCGCGACCTGCTCCGGTCGCTGGAGCGTGCGGCCGCCGATGACCGTATCACCCAGGTGCTGATTTCAACGGAGGAACTGGCCGGCGTTGCTCCGGGCGTCATGCTCGAACTGAGTGCCGCCTTCGAGCGCTTCCGCGCCAGCGGCAAGCCGGTGATCGCCTACGGCGGCTTCTTCAGCCAGGGCCAGTATTTCATGGCCTCGCTGGCCGACGAGGTGTGGATGGACCCGGAGGGCGTGGTGCTGCTGACCGGCTACGGTTTCTTTCGCCAGTATTTCGCCGAGGGCCTGGAGCGCCTGGGCGTCGACGTCAACCTGATTCGCGTCGGCGACTACAAGTCGGCCATGGAGCCCTTCATCCGCTCCGACATGTCGCCGGAAGACCGCGAGGCGACCGAGTACTTCCTCAATGACCTGTGGCAGCGCTATGTCGAAATGACCGCGCGCAATCGCGGCATGCCGGTCGAGGTCATGACCGACCTGACGCAGAACTTCGCCCGCCACCTGCAGGCCGCCGACGGGGACATCGCCCGGATGGCCCTGGACCGGGGCCTGGTCGACCGGCTGGTCAGTCGGCCCGAAATGCGCGCCGAAATGGCGCTGCGCGGGGCGCCCGACGACAACGGCAGTTTCCGCAACATCGGCTTTGCCACCCTGGCCGCCATGCCCGATCCCAAGAAGCTGCGTCGGCCGTCCGAGCAGGTCGGTGTGATCGTCGCCCAGGGCGTCATCACCGAGGGTATGCAGCCAGCCGGGGTGATCGGCGCCGACAGCACCTCGCGCCTGATACGCCAGGCCCTGCATGACGACAGCATCCGCGCCGTGGTCCTGCGCGTCGATTCCGGCGGCGGCAGCGCGTTCGCCTCCGAGGTCATCCGGCGGGAGTTGATGGCCCTGCGCGACGCCGGCAAGCCCGTGGTGGTCAGCTTCGGCAACGTCGCCGCATCCGGCGGCTACTGGATTGCCATGGGCGCCGACGAGATCTGGGCCTATCCGTCGACGATCACCGGTTCCATCGGTATCTTCGGCTTCTTCCCGACCTTTCAGGACACGCTGGCCAAGATCGGCATTTACACCGACGGCGTCGGCACCACACCGCTATCCAGCGCGCTGCGCCCGGACCTGGAACTGGACGACGAAGCGCGCCAGCTGCTGCAGAGCTTCATCGAACACGGTTACCGCGAATTCATCGGCCTGGTCGCGGAACATCGAGACATGACTCTCGCCGAGGTCGAGGCCGTGGCCCAGGGCCGGGTCTGGACCGGTGCGCAGGCTCAGCAGCGCGGCCTCGTGGACCAGCTCGGCACGCTGGAAGAGGCCATCGGCTCGGCCGCGCGCATGGCGGGCCTGGGCGAGGACTTCCGCTTCAGCTACGTCCAGCCCGAACTCAAGCCCTGGCAGCAGTTCCTGACCCAGATGGGCGCGCGCGCCATTCTGGCCGCCGGCTTCGACCCGGCCGGCTCCTGGATGAACTGGTTGCCGCAGGAGTTGCGCGCGGGACTGCTCGCTGACCTGCATCTCGTGCTCGACAGCACGCGCCACGGGCGGCCGGGCGTCATGGCCCACTGCCTGTGTGAGGCGCCGCGGTAGCCCGATTGGCACGATCGCGATCGCGAAGCGGGGGCATTTGCGGACATTCGCCGTAAACGCCGAGCATCGAAGACGGCCGGCGCCCGGCTCAGTCCCGGCCGGGGTCTGCCGCCAGCAGGCCCTGAATCCGGGCCAGGCCCTCGAGCTGGGCCAGTTCACGTTCGATGACCCGCAGTCTGGCATCCCGCGCAGGCTGCGGGTCTGCCTCGCCCAAGGCCTCTTGTTCCTCGCGCAGCGTGTGGATCTGGCGTCCCAGCTCGAACGCCATCCGGCCTTCCCGACCCGCGCAGTTCGCTGGCAAGGGCTCGGCAGTCAGTCCGAGGTCGAACAGGCGGTGCGGGGTGCACTGCGCAAGCTCTGCCGCGCCGTCCGCGGCGAACTCCGTCGCCGGCTCGATGGAGTCGGGGGAGGCATAAGGCGCGGTATCGGGGGTCGGTTCCGAATTCGGCATCGGGGCGCACGCGACCAGCAGGGCGGTGCACAGTACCGGGAACAAGTGACGGTTCATGCGGATGGCTTCAGTACACTACGGGACCGGTTCTTGCAACGCCCCAGCATAAGTCATTCATGGATCCAGTGACTCACGGCATTTTCGGGGCGCTCTGGGCGCTGCCGGCGGCGCGGCGCGAACGCATGCGGGCCGCCGCCCTGGCCGGGGCCACCAGCGGCATGGCGGCCGATCTAGACGCGTTGATCCGCTCGCGCGAGGATACGTTGCTCTACATCGAGTTCCACCGCCAGTTCACCCACTCCTTTGCCTTTGCGCCGGTCGGCAGCCTGGCCGTGGCCCTGTTGCTGTGGCCGCTGTTGAAGCGCCAGGCGCCTTTCGCCCAGGTCTACCTGTGGTGCCTGCTCGGCTATCTGGCCCATCCCCTGCTGGATGCCTGCACCTCCTACGGCACCCACCTGTTCTGGCCGTTCAGCGATCAGCGTGTGGCCTGGAACTGGATCAGCGTGATCGATCCGCTGTATTCGCTGCCGCTGGCTGCCCTGTTGGGCCTTGCGCTGTGGCGGCGCCGGCATCGCTGGTCTTACCTGGCGCTGGGCTGGATGGCGGCCTACATGGCTTTTGGCGCCTGGCAGAATCATCGAGCCGAGAACCTGGCCCAGGACTGGGCGGGGGAGCAGGGTCTCGTGGTGGAGCGGCTGGTCGCCAAGCCGGCCTTTGCCAACCTGGTGCTCTGGCGCGCCATGGTCGACGATGGCGTGGATTTCCACCTGGTGGCGATTCACACGCTGCCCTGGCGCGAAGCCGTTTTCCATCCGGGGGGGTCGGCGCCGCGCTTTCGGGTGGATGGCTTTGACCCGGCCACGCGCCTCGGTTCCGATCTGGCCCGCTTCGATCATTTTTCCTCGCACTGGCTGATTCATTACCCGGAGCACGATCAGAGCGGGCGAATCTTCGTCGGCGACTTTCGCTACGCCATCGATCCGGCCAGCCAGCGCCCGCTGTGGGGCGTGCTCCTGGACCCGGACGACCCGGACACGGCTGCCGAGTACACTACGCCCCGCCGCATGACCGACGATGATCGGCGGCGGTTTTTCCAGCGCTTGCGCGGAGAGGCGCCCGAGCGCATCGACTGATTGAACCCCGAAGGGAGACCAGCAGCATGCTCGCAGTGGTAACCGACTTCATCTGGACCTACGTGCTGATCGCGGTGTTGATCGTGATGGGCCTGATCTTCACCATTGGCTCGCGTTTTGTCCAGTTCCGCTACTTCGGCGCCATGTTCCGCGTGCTGGGCCAGGCCTTCAGGCACCATCCGGGCCAGGTGTCCTCGTTCCAGGCGCTGACCTTGAGCGTGGCCGGGCGCGTCGGCGCCGGCAATATCGCGGGTGTGGCCGTGGCCATCACGCTGGGCGGGCCGGGCGCGGTCTTCTGGATGTGGGTGGTCGGTCTGATCGGCATGGCGACCAGCTTCTTCGAGTGTGCGCTGGCCCAGGCCTACAAGGTGCGCGATCCGCGCACCGGGGTGTTCCGCGGCGGGCCGATGTATTACATCGAGCGCGGCTTGGGCAGTCGGGGTCTGGGGATCGCGTTCTGCGTGCTGCTGATGGTGACCTTCGGGCTGGCTTTCGTGTCGCTGCAGTCCTTCACCGCGGCTTCCTCGCTGAACCAGGCCTTCGGTATCCCCACCTGGGTCAGCGGCGCGCTGCTGTGCACCATCGTCGGCATCACTATCTTCGGCGGCGTCAGGCGCATCTCGCAGGTCACCGAGTGGGTGGTGCCCGTCATGGCCATTCTGTACGTCAGCGTGGCCCTGGTCGTGGTCGCCATGAATATGGGCGAGATTCCCGCGGTACTCACCCTGATCGTGCACAGCGCCTTCGGACTGGAGCAGGCCGTGGGCGGCGGCGTCGGGGCGGCCATCATGTACGGCGTGCGCCGCGGTCTGTTTTCCAACGAGGCGGGCCTGGGCAGCGCGCCCAACGTGGCGGCGGTGGCCTACGTGCCGCATCCGGTCAACCAGGGGATCGTGCAGTCGTTCAGCGTGTTCATCGACACCATCATCATCTGCACGGTCACGGCCTTTCTCATCGTCATGGCCGGCATGTACAACACCGGCGCGGAGGAGAACGGCGTGGTCCTGACCCAACTCGCACTGGCCCAGCACGTCGGCCCATGGGGCCAGACCTTTGTCAGCGTCATCCTGGTGCTGTTCGCCTTCAGCTCCATCCTGTACAACTTCTACCTGGGCGAAAACGCCTCGCATTGGCTGGATCCGGGCAATCGTCTGCTGTTCACCATCTTCCGCATCCTGATGCTGGTGCTGATCCTGTGGGCCTCGATGCAGGATTTGCGTACCATCTTCAACTTCGCCGACCTGACCATGGCCCTGCTTGCCCTGGTCAACCTGATTGCCCTGGCGCTGATGATGAAGGTCTGCTTCCGCCTGCTGCGCGACTACGACGAACAGTCGCGTGCTGGCCAGGTGCCGGTGTTCAAGCCCGAAGACTTTCCCGACTTGAAGATCGACCGCGACGCCTGGTCGGACGTGCCTCGGTCCTGAGTCAAAAGCCTAAAAGCCTAAAAGCCTCTCGCCAAGACGCAAAGACGCAAAGGACGCCAAGGAAAAGAAAGGAAAAGCGAACAAAAAGCAAAGGGAAGAAATGCATTGGACTTGCAGCTTGCACTGTGGAGGCCGCAAGCCAGGTTTTCCCCCAAGCCTTTAACTCTTCTTTGTTTTCCTTTGCGCCCTTTGCGTCTTGGCGCCTTTGCGAGAGGCTTTAAATCTCCAGACTTAAGCCGCCGAGCGGTGGCGCTTGAGGTAGACCAGAAGCTGGGAAATGGCGGCCGGGGTCATGCCGGGAATGCGGCTGGCCTGGTCGATGGAGTGGGGGCGGATGCGGTCGAGTTTTTCGGTCAGCTCGGCCGACAGCCCGCGGACCACTCGGAAATCAAAATCTTCCGGGATGGTTTCGCCGGCTGATCGGCGCTGGCGCTCGATCTCGACCTGCTGGCGGTCCAGGTAGCCGGCATAGCGGACCTGGATGGCAACCTGCTCGGCCACGTCCTCGGCCGCCACGCCGGGGCCGAAGCCCTCCACCTGCATCAGGGCCGGGTAATCCACCTCCGGCCGGCGCAGCAGTTCCTCGGCGCTGGCGCCCTTGCTGATGGAAATCCCCAGGCGCGCGCTCGCTGCCAGGGCTTTTGGCGTGCCGGCGCCGATGCGCAGGCCGCGCAGGCGCTCGAGCTCGGCGGAGATGGCATCGCGGCGCCGACAGTAGGCGTCCCAGCGCGCGTCGTCGACCAGCCTGAGTTCGCGGCCGGTCTCGGTCAGGCGCAGGTCCGCGTTGTCCTCGCGCAAGTGCAGGCGAAACTCGGCCCGGCTGGTGAACATGCGGTAGGGCTCGGGCGCGCCCTGGGTGATCAGGTCGTCGACCAGCACGCCGATGTAGGCCTGATCGCGCCCGGGTGTCCACGGCTCCAGGCCGGCAGCGCGGCGGGCCGCGTTGAGGCCGGCCAGCAGGCCCTGGGCCGCGGCTTCCTCGTAACCGGTGGTGCCGTTGATCTGGCCGGCGAAGTACAGGCCCTCAAGGCAGCGGGTTTCCAGGCTGGGCTTCAGGTCGCGCGGGTCGAAGAAGTCGTACTCGATGGCGTAGCCGGGCCGGGTGATGTGCGCGTTCTCCAGGCCGGGGATGGAGCGCACCAGCGCGATCTGCACGTCAAAGGGCAGGCTGGTCGAAATCCCGTTCGGGTACCACTCGTTCAGGTTCAGGCCCTCGGGCTCGAGGAAGATCTGGTGCGAGCTCTTGTCGGCAAAGCGCACCACCTTGTCCTCGATCGAGGGGCAGTAGCGCGGGCCGGTGCCTTCGATGGCGCCGGAGTACATCGGTGAGCGGCCCAGGTTGGCGCGAATGACCTCGTGCGTTGCCTCGGCCGTGCGGGTGATCCAGCACGAGACCTGGCGCGGATGCTGCTCACGGGTACCAAGAAACGAAAATACCGGCCGCGGCTGGTCGCCTGGCTGCTCGGTCAGCCCGGAGAAGTCGATGCTGCGCCCGTCCAGGCGCGGCGGAGTGCCGGTCTTCAGGCGCCCGACGTTCAGCGGCAGTTCGCGCAGGCGCGCGGCCAGGGCATTCGAAGGGGCATCGCCGGCCCGGCCACCGGCCAGCTGGGTCTCGCCCATGTGGATGCGTCCGCTTAAGAAAGTGCCTGTGGTCAGGACCACGGCTTGAGCGCGAAATGCCAGGCCCATGGCGGTGCGCACGCCGACCACGCGCTCGCCCTCGACCAGCAGGTCGTCGACCGGTTGCTGGAACAGGCTCAGGTTCGGCTGCTGTTCGACCATACGCCGAATGGCCGCGCGGTACAGGCTGCGGTCGCACTGCGCCCGGGTGGCGCGCACGGCCGGGCCCTTGCGTGCGTTCAGGGTTCGCCACTGGATGCCGGCGCGATCCGCGGCCTGCGCCATGACGCCGCCCAGGGCGTCGACCTCGCGGGTCAGGTGGCCCTTGCCGATGCCGCCGATGGCCGGGTTGCAGCTCATCTGCCCAACGGTTTCTATGCTGTGGGTGACCAGCAGGGTGCGTGCGCCCGTCCGCGCAGACGCCAGCGCGGCCTCGGTGCCGGCATGGCCACCGCCGATCACGATCACGTCAAACGAATCCGGGTACTGCATGGGTGGGACCGGGTGGTCAGAAAATGACCGACAAGTGTAGCAGCGTGCTGTCGTGCCGGCCAGCGCTCCTATTAGCCTGGCATCAAAATACCTACGGTGTTAGATGCTCGGCATTTGCGGTGCAGGTCCGCACATCTCCGCTCATAAGGCCCGGCCGTGCCGGCCTAGCGCTCGATCTGGCGCTGCCGATCGGGGCTGGTCCTGGCCGGAGCCGGCGGGCGAACCTCGCGCTGCGCCGGCGGGGATATGCGGGCTTCCCGCGTTCGTTGCTGGGGCTGGGCGCGGGGCGCCGGCGCCTGCTGCCGCGCGGGTGCCGGCGGGCGGCTGTGCGGGGAGCGCGTCGGCTGGCCGATACTGGGCTGCCGGGTGCGGTCCGCCGCCGTTCGGCCGGGCGTCGCGCCGCTCAAGCCGCTGCTTCTGCGGTGCGTGGCAGCGGCGCGGTCCTCGGCGAGGCGGTGACGCAGTTGAACCTCGGAGGCGGGATCGAACCAAGCCGCCTCACGTCCCGGACGAACCGGCGACCGGGCTTCCTGCCTCAGCCATAGCCGCTGGTCCAGCGGCGGCGACTTGTACACCACGGGGTGGTACCAGATCACGCTACCGGCCCAGCCGCGCCGTGGATGCAGCCAGGGATCGTGGAAGAACCACGGATGATGGGCGTAGAAAGGCGATCGGTACGGCCCGTGGAAGCGGCTGAAATAAAAGAAATCCAGCGACCAGAAGGGGTAGAGGCCCGGATCGACCACGACCACCTGGCGCGGCACCGCCTGCCACTGGTCGAAATACACCCCGTCAGACCCGTAGCGCGGCTGATGGTAGGTGGCACAGCCGCCCAGCGTGATGCCGAGCAGACTCCCCAGGAACAGGCGTTTGAAGATCTTTGTGGCCATGGGAAAACGTTATCACGGCCATGCTTAATCCTGCATGAATCGCAGCCGCGGGCTGGCAGGTCATGCGCGACGCCGCTCGGGGTACTTGCCAAGCCGGTGTCAGGGTGAATCGGGGGCCTGGTCCGTCTCGGTCTCAAGCAGCGCCTTGACTTCGTGCAGGCTGGCGCGACGCAGGGCATGCCCATCGATCGGGCTGGGCGGCGAATGCAGCGCTTCGCGTCCGATCATCAGCGACATTTCGACCGTATGCTCGCCGGCTTCGACCACCAGCACGTCGAGTTCGCGCCAGCCCCCGTCATGCCAGCGAATGCGGCGGCGCTCCTGCTCAAACGGGATGCCGTGCTCCATCAGAAAGCGCACGACGCTGTCGGGATCCTCATCGAACACGTGCAGGCAGACGCGCGAAAACTCGTCGGCCGTGCCTTCGAGCACGGGGCCGACCAGGCGGGGCCTGAACGGGGCGAGGAACTCCATGGCCTCGACGGCCGCCGTGCGCAGCGCGCGCAGGTGCGATCGATGCGCCTCCCCGCCGTACAGGAACTGCCACTCCTTGAGCGCCTTTTCGATCTGGCTGTTGGAGGGCAGTCCGCCGCGCGTGCTGGCGCCCAGGCGTTCTGCCGCCTTGTGTTTGGCCGCCAGGTAGGAGCGCTGGCCTTCAACGGCGATGATTCTGGCCGCCTCGGCGGCGATTTCCAGGCGCAGTCGGTCCGCGCTGCGGCGTGAAGACTTGTCGGCCATCGAAACCCTGCTCAGAAAATGTCGTAGGGGTCGGCTTCGCGACGCCGTTCTTCGCTGGCTTCCAGCGGCGGCAGGTTGTCGGCATGGAACCACTCCTGAACCGCGCCTGCGGCCCCGGGACGGGCGCGCAAACCGGTTTCCGGATTGATCAGCGCGCGCGCCAGGCCGACCGGCTCAGGTGGTCGTCGCTCGGGCCGATCCTGCAGGGCAACCTCCATGAAGTCGACCCACAGCGGCAGCGCGGTGCGTCCGCCCTGCTCCTGGCTGCCGAGTGATTCGTTGTCGTCCATGCCGACCCAGACGGTGGCGACGATACCGCCGCCGTAGCCGACGAACCAGGTGTCGCGCAGATCGTTGGTGGTCCCGGTCTTGCCGGCCAGGTCGCCGCGGCCCAGGCTCAGCGCGCGTCGCCCGGTGCCCTGGGTCACCACGTCGGCCAGCATGGAGTGAATCAGCCAGCTGGTCTGCGTGCTGATGATCTGTGGGGCAATACGGGGCAGCTGCGGCCCGAACATCGGCCCGCCCTGGGCCAGGCTGTTTTCGATGCTGCTGAGATCGATCCGCCGCGGGCCCTGATGGTCGGCGGCGCCGTTGTCGACCAGCAACTCATGCTCCTCCGGCTGCGGGCACTCCGGGCAGATGCGCGTCCAGCTGGGTTCGAACAGGATCTCGCCGGCGCTGTCGGTGATCCGATGAATGATCTGGGGCTCGATGGCGAAGCCGCCGTTGGCGAAAACGGCGTAGGCGGAGGTCAGGCTCAGCGGCGTCAGCGAGGCCGAGCCCAGGGCCATGGACGGGCCCGGCGGCAAATCGGCGCGGGCGAAGCCGAATTCGCTGATGTAATCGCGCGCGTAATCGAGGCCGATGTCCATGAGCAGGCGTACGCTGACCAGGTTGCGCGAGTGCACCATGGCTTCGCGCAGGCGGGTGGGGCCGTAGAAGCGTCGGCCGAAGTTGGTCGGCCGCCAGGCGCGTTCCATGGAGGGGTCGTCGACCACGACCGGCGCATCGTTGACCAGCGAGGCGAGGGTGTAGCCGCGGTCGATGGCGGCGGCATACACGAAAGGCTTGAAGGCCGAGCCTGGCTGCCGGCGGCTCTGGGTGACCCGGTTGAACTGGCTGCGCCCGAAGTCCAGGCCGCCGACCATGGCCAGAACGGCGCCGGTGTCGGCTTCCAGTGCCACCAGGGCCGCCTCGGCGCGCGGGACCTGGGCCAGCCGCCATTCTTCGCCGACCAGGCGCATGCGCACCAGGTCGCCGGGATTCAGGACTTCGGTGACCGCCTGCGGACGCGCGCCCAGGGCGTTGAGCCTCAGGAATGGCCGAGCCCAGGCGAGGGTGTCCAGGGTGACCAGTACCTCCTCTCCCCCGCGAATCCGAATCCTGGCCTCATTCTCGTCGGCCTCGATGACGATGGCGGGGATGAGATCGGCCACTGCCCGAGTGCGCCGCAGCTGCTCGTCGATGCCGGGCTCTGCGGCCAGGGCTTCCAGGTCGAAGCGCTGTTCCGGTCCGCGCCAGCCGTGGCGCCGGTCATAGACCTGCAGGCCGTCGCGGACGGCCTGGTCGGCGGCGCGCTGCATGTGCGAATTGACCGTGGTGTGGATGCGGTAGCCGCCGGAATGGGCCTGCTCGGCGCCGACCCGTTCGACCAGTGCCAGGCGCGCCTGCTCGGCGATCCAGGGCGCGCTCAGTTCGACCACCGGCCCGTGCAGGCGTGCATTGTTGGGCTCCGCGCGTGCCTGCGCGTGCTCGTCAGGGCCGATGTAGCCGAGATGGAGCATGCGATCGAGAATCCAGTTGCGCCGGATCATCGCCTGCCGCGGCCCGCTGATCGGGTTGTCGCGGGAGGGCGCCTTGGGCAGGGCCGCGAGCTGGGCCATTTCCGCCAGGGTCAGTTCTTCCAGGGACTTGCCGAA
>SKKM01000256.1 GCA_007121485.1 Wenzhouxiangella sp.
GAGGGCCACGCCGTGCCGTTCGACCCCGACCACGACTGGCAGGAAGGCGACGTCATCCCCCAGCGCTTTCTGCGCGAGCCCAGCGGCAGCCGCGGGGCCATCACCGCCGAAGGCCGCTACTACAACGGCGCCTGGCACGTGGTCCTGACCCGCAGCCTGGACGCGCCCGATCCGACCGACAGCAAGTCGCTGCAACCCGGTGGCGAATACACGGTCGCGTTTGCGGTTCACGAAGGCCAGGGGGCACGCTGGCACCGGGTCTCGATGCCATTGACCCTTCATCTGGATGACGGCACTGAACCCGAGCACGGCACGGTCATGCCGACCATCACCGCCCGTCACGCCTACGGCACGCTTGCCGAAGCCACGGTGGAATACACCGACGTCCGCCTGATCCACCCCGGCCAGATCACCTGGCAGTGGCTGCACGGCGGCGACCATCCCGGCCAGAGCCTGGTCAGCGAAACGCCGGTCGGCTTTCATGACGTCTCGCCGCTGCACCCACTGGATCGGCTGGTCCAGTGGATCTCCCACCATGATGAGACGGGCGAACTGCCTGAAGATGCGCCCAGGCGCTGAGCACCGTGTTGTCGCGTGATGCCGAAACGCGCTACGCCGACCGGCGCTTTTCAAAGCGCAGTGGCTTGAATCAGCGAATGGTCAACTCAGCAACGATAGTCGCCTGAAATCCCGAGAACTCTTCGGCTTTCTGGTGCCCGCCCACTGTGCAAGCAGACCGCTTCGATGAGCGGCACGAAAGCCCTGCGCTGAGAGCTCGGTCATTGAACTTGTCGAGGCGGTCGCGAGGACCATGACCAATGACGAAGGGACTTCGCAATTATCCACCACAATCGGACTTTCCTGTCTGCACCGTGCGTCTTCGGACGGAACGAGAGTGGAGGAAAATCCAGAGACGCTCGTGCCTCTTGATGTCGTCAACCAGTGACAAGACAAAGCCCCGAACAGGCGCATCAGTGCCGACGTTGCGAGTGCGTGGCCGCAGGAGTCCGGTTCAAGCGGCTCAATCGCCACGCTTGGGCGGGTTTGCCGGCTTCGAGCCTTGCCCTGCCCGATTGATTGCCTTGTCGGGCTGGTGCGTCTGATCTCCAGCATTTTTTCCAAGATACAGGATCGCCATGACAAACAGCGGAAGGTGGAACATCAAATTGAGGACAATAGCCCAGTGAAATTCCGGCCATGATAGGGAAAACGACTCCCAGACCTCGATGATACCGATAGTTCCGGCGACAGCGAATGTCGTAGTCACCGGAACGTGTAGCCACCAGAGCCAGCGAATCGGAAGCGTGTGTTCATAAAGGAACCCATGGGCCGGAATTAGCAGAGTATGGCCAGCAAGAATATAGATCCAGGGAAGAATCGGCACCGAATCCTCCATGGCCAAAATGATGATGGGGAATATCGAGGCAAGCGCGAAAACCACGTAAAGCCAGAAGTAGATCTTGAGAACTCGCAACATCAAGCTCTCGAGATTCTTATCCAGACCAGGTGATAAAGGCCTTGCTCGCTCTGACGAAGCGTTGCACAAAGCCGAGCCGCTTGTTGGCTGTGTGTAATTCCAATGTTCGAGCTGAATCCATTGTCAGACATCAGGGTACAGCTGCAACGGACTCTGCATCCAGGCATACCGGCTTCAATAGAGTCAGTAGAACGCCAGGGTCGCCCAACTCGGCAACACGGTTTGCACCACCTCGAGCGCCGAACCCTTGCAGGGAATTTGCTCCACCATAGGTTCTCGACAGAACGTGGGGTTCTTCGCCACTCAGATCAATCAGCTTGATTTCGACCAATTCCCAAACAAAATTCTGGCCCTGGGCCAGCCGCTCATATGTGTCCCGCTCGGGCTCAGCCAACCGCACTCCCAACTCAAATCCATTCGGTAAAGACACCTGCTCAGTTTCTCCAGGCGTAGCCTTCCAGCCTGATATCTGCTGGCCGTTCCAGGACAGGAACACGTGCTGCTGGCGCTCACCAGTAACTACGTCACACGCATGACTGGCCAAAGACACGGACAGAAGAACCAAGAATATAGAAAGGTTTCGAATTTTGCCCATCGGATATCTCCTGGTTTGCTATTGATGTCTAATGTCTAAGCTAAGTGGTGAGGCGTTAGCCGTGCCCGGTGGCGCGCAAAGCGCGGAACGAACTTGAGCGGTTAGTTAGAGTGCAGAAGTCCGCTAACTGCATCGTATCCATCATAGGCCAAAGCCACGAATCCCAGGATCACAGAAATTTGGGCAAGAATTGCCCACAAAGGATTGCCCCTATACTTGGTTGCGGCATTCCATACCCCAATTGAGACTGCGATCCAGTAAAAGAGATACGGGATGGCAATGATCCAAAACAGGATTCCAAGCCAAAAGTTGTTGAGAACCCAGCCAACGAGCAAGCCAACGAGCACACCAAATAACCAGTATGTCTTGGCTAGGCCAAAATTGCCGGCCATCAAGTATCGGAAAAATCCCTTCTCAGGGCTGAACGGCTCTGGTCTAGATGATTTTGCTTCTGGTAGCTCCATGGCAAGAGGGCGCATCTCTAACGTTTAGGTTAACCGGCCGCGCCACCGAACTCGCCCGGCTTTGCCGGCCCGGAGCTTTCTGGGGTCCGGTTGAACCCTTTTTTAGGCGCGTTAGCAGCTATAATCACCCGCCAGCCACCTGCCCGCCGCGGCCCGATATCCAGATTTTCCAATGAAACCATGTTGCGTTTCCCGAATCTCAGCAACTGAACCGCTGTTTGATGGTCTCACGACTATGGCTATGAATGGAGATTGCGGGGAACGTTCCAAAGGTGCAGCCCACCGCGCCTGGATAGTTACCCCTTCGAGAGTTACCGTGCTTTCAACCACGGTGCCATGTTTTGGAAACACGGCTGGTTCTTCCCAACATTCTTTTGCGATCGCATAAATGTCTCTCGCTCGCTGATCTGGCTCTATATCAGAAAATAGCTCCTTAGTAGGTTGTAGCCCTACGGCTGCACACCCACATACAGCAAGCGCCAGAATTAGAATCAGAGTTGCCTTCATATCCTTTCTCGCACCTAACGTTTGGGTTATCCGGCGCCGCCACGGGACTTAGCCGGCTTTGCCACCGCCGAGCTTACCGGGGTCCGGTTGAACCCTTTGTTATGCGATTTGCTGCAAGGCATTGGCGAGATCGCGGCCAGCCGTAGGTGGAGGAAGGGGCTTGCCTTCCTGTTGATACAGCTCGATGGCTTCGTCTACGATC
>SKKM01000072.1 GCA_007121485.1 Wenzhouxiangella sp.
CGCCCGGCGCGCTCGCCGCCCCGGTCAATCTCCTGAGCGGCCGCTGGCGGCCGCGCGACGCCGCCGGCGGCTGGCGCGGATGGCGCTGGGCGGCAGGCCTGGCCGGCGCCGTGCTGTTGCTCGGGGGAACCACGCTGTGGCTGGAGCGGCAGATGCTGCGCACCGAGTCGGCCGCGCTGCAGGCCGAGATCGACCAGCGCTTCGCTCAGGCCTTTCCCGGGATGACGCCGGCCGGACGCCACCGCGAACTGGCCGAACGTGAGCTGGCCCGCCTGCGCTTTGGCCAGTCCGCGGGTTTGCTGGACCTCATGCACCGCACCTCGCCGGTGCTGTCGGGCCAGGCCGGCCTGGTGCTGGAAGGCTTGAGTTTCCGCGATGGACAGCTGGAGCTGCGCGTGCGGGCGGCCGACGTGGCGGCGCTGGACGAACTGGAAGGGCGTTTGCGCAGCCTGAATCTGGACGCGGCGCTGCAGTCGGCGAGCCTGGACGGGCAGGGCGCCAGCGGCCGTCTGCGCGTCAGCGAGCAGGGCCGATGAGGGAATACTGGACTCGACTCAAGCCGCGCCAGCAGCTGCTGCTGGGCGCCGCCGCGCTGGTGCTGCTCGGCGCCCTGGTGTTCTTGTGGGCCTGGGAGCCGCTGGCGGAATCACGCGACCTGGAGCGTGAGCGGGTGGCGGCCCAGCGTGCGCTGCTTGACTGGCTGGAGGCAGTCGAGCCGGCGGCCCAGGCCCTGCGCCAGGGCCAGACGGCGGCGCGTGACCTCGGCGGTCGCTCGCTGCTGGGCCTGGCCGATCAGACCGCACGCGCTGCCGGCCTGGCCGGTTCGCTGACGCGCATCGAGCCGGTCAGCGACAACCAGGTGCGCGTATGGCTGGACGAGGCCGAATTCACCGCCACCCTCCGCTGGCTGGAGACCCTGTCGATCAATCACCCGGTGCGGGCCGCCCAGCTCGAGGTCGAGCGCGGCCGGGCTGCCGGTATGGTCAACGTGCGGGTCACGCTGAGTGCGGATTCGTAGCATCCTCGGGCTGGCGCTGCTGGCCCTGCTCGCCTTGCTCATCCTGCTGGTGCTGACGCTGCCGGCCAGCCTGGTCATCGGCGCCTTCGATGGCGCTGATCGTCTCACGCGGCCCCAGGGCAGCATCTGGTCGGGCCAGGCGCGCTGGCTGCAGCCCGGCCATCCACCCCTGTCGGTCGAATGGCGCTGGAGCGGCGGTCGCGTCTGGCATTGGCAGGCGGCCGACGCCCAGACCGAGTTGCAGGGCTCGTGGCGCCCCGGGCGCACCTTGATACTGCCCGAGGTGCGCGGGCGCCTGGCCGTCGAGCGCGTCGACCTGGCGCAGTGGTTGCGCATCAGCCGGCCCACGGGCTTTCTGGAACTGGCGCTGGAGCAGGTCGAGCTGATCGGCGATGCGCCGCCGCAGGCGGCCGGGGAAGTGCTGTGGCGCGAGGCCGGCCTGGCCGGGGCCATCCAGGAGCCCCTGGGCCTGATCCGCCTGCGGCTGCTCGACGCCGACCAGGCCTTGCGCATCGAGGTCGAGTCGCTGCAGCCGGCGCCGGTCATGGTGCGCGGCCGGATCGATGTGGACGCCCGCGCCTACCGGGTGGACCTGTGGCTGAGCGGCGACCGCGCCCGACCCGAACTGCAGCGGGCCCTGGCCGAACTGGGGGAAGTGCAGCCGGATGGACAGGTTCGCCTGCAGCTGCAAGGGGCCAGCGGCTTTTAGGCGCCTCTTTCCTGCGCCAGGCCACGCGACCCGGCCGATGCGGCGATAATTGAGCATTGGCCCCAATTTCCGGCAAGCGATCATGAGTACCGCCCCTTCCGCGATCGACCTGGAGCAAGCGCTGGCCGTGGCGCGCCGCGCCGCGGAAGCTGCCGGCCGCCTGGCCATGGCGCATTTTCAGCGCCGTGATCTCGAGGTCGAGCGCAAGAGCGATGACAGCCCGGTCACGGTCGCCGACCGCGACTGCGAGCGCGAGATTCGCCGTCTCATTCAGGCCGCCTTCCCCGACCACGCGCTCTACGGCGAGGAATACGGGCGCGAGGGCCGAAGCCGGTTCCTGTGGTTGATCGACCCCATTGACGGCACCCGCAGCTTCATCCGGGGGCTGGCCTTCTGGTCGGTGCAGATCGCCCTGATGGTCGACGAGGAACTGGTGCTGGGGGTGTCGGCAGCGCCCGCTTTCAACGAAACCGCGTGGGCGGTGCGCGGTCAAGGGGCCTGGATTGACGACCGCAGGGTCCATGCCAGTGCGGCGATCGAGCTCGAGTCGGCCGACGTCTCGTTCGGCAACCTGAGAAGCCTGGCCGGCCGGCCGGGATGGTCGGTGGTCGGAGAAATCGTGACGCGGGCGGCGCGCTCGCGCGGCTACGGTGATTTCTACTCCTACCACCGCCTGGCCGACGGCGGACAGGACGTGGTCATCGAAAGCGACGTCAACATTCTCGACATTGCCGCCCTTAGCGTGATCTGCACCGAGGCCGGCGCGGTGATGACCGATCTTGAAGGGCTTCCGATCGGTCTCGACACGCGCTCGGTGCTGGCGGCCTCCGCGCCCCTGCATGCGCAGATGCTGGACATGTTCCGTGAACGCTAAGCCGGGTCGTCGTCCGTTGCCGATCATCCACGGTCGCCGTGAGCGGCGGCCTGCCGACCTGTTCAAGGTCGAACAGCTGGATCTGGAGTTTTCCAACGGCGAGCGCCGCACCTACGAGCGCCTGATCAGCCGCGGTCTGGGCGGCGTCATCATCGTCGCCATGCCGGATGACGAACACTGCCTGCTGGTGCGCGAATACGCCTGTGGATTTCACCGTTACGAGCTGTGCCTGCCGAAGGGTCGCCTGGAGCGCGGCGAGTCCATCCTGCACGGCGCCAACCGCGAACTGCAGGAAGAGTGCGGCTATGGCGCGCACGATCTGCGCGAGCTGGGCGCCCTGAGCATGGCGCCGGGCTACATGACCCATGTCACCCACGTGGTGCTGGCGCGCGATCTCTATCCCTCGCGCCTGCCGGGCGACGAGCCCGAAGAGCTGGAAGTCGTGCCCTGGCGCCTGGCCGACCTGGCCGAGCTGGTGCAACGCGAGGACTGCAGCGAAGGGCGCACGATTGCCGCCCTGTACATGGCCCGCGACCTGATTTCCGGTGGCCATCTTTGAGGTGACGCTTGGTTTTTTACCGCGGATGAACGCGGATGAACGCTGATAAGACCGATTGGGCGCTTGATTCGGGGAGCTA
>SKKM01000210.1 GCA_007121485.1 Wenzhouxiangella sp.
GGGGTGTTTGAAGCCGCCTTGAAGTCCGTGCTACCGTGGTCGGCCAGGGTCCTGAACAGCAAGCTGATCGATGGCCGGCGAACTGACGCTACTGCTGCAGGCAGCCAGCGACGGTGACGAGTCCGCTCTGAATCGCCTGGTGGCCCTGCTTTACGTGGATCTGCGTCGCCTGGCGCGGAGGGTCCACAGTGGGCGCTTCCCCACCCTGGACACGACGAGCCTGGTGCACGAGTGCTACCTGCGTTTTCTCGACAGCGGCCAGCTGACCGTCAACGACCGCGCCCATTTCTTCAACCTCGCTGCCCGGGTCATGCGGCAGCTGTTGTGCGATTACGCGCGCGAGCGGCTGACGGCCAAGCGCGGCGGCGGCCTCGTCCATTTCGAATATCGCGAAGGGGACGCCGCTGTAAGCGGCGAGGCCGAGTACTGGCTGGCCCTGGACCAGGCGCTGAGGGCCCTGGCCAACCGGCACCCGCGACGGGCGCGGGTGGTGGAATGCCGGTTTTTCGCCGGCTTGACCGAGGCTGAAACTGCCGAAGCGCTCGAGCGGCCCCTGCGCACCGTGCAGCGCGATTGGCAGTCGGCGCGCGCCTGGTTGGCGCGGCGGATCGAGGCATGAGTACTGATCGTCTCAAGCCCGGCGCCGCTCTTGAGGGAAGCCTGTTTCTGGGGTTTCTCAGGCAGCTGTCCAACTGCCGTGAGCCGCTGCCCGGTGACCGGGTCGGGCCCTACCGCATCGGCTCGGAGCTGGGACGCGGGGGTAGCGCCGTCGTGTTTCTGGCTGATCGAGTCGATGGGGCATTCCGCCACCAGGTGGCGCTGAAGTGGCTGCGTTGCGATCGGCCGGTGCCGGGCGGGCGCGAGATGCTGGCGCGTGAGCGCGAACTGCTGTCCAGTCTTGACCATCCGTACATCGCGCGTCTGATCGACGGCGGTGAGACCGGGGACGGCCAGCTCTGGTTTGCCATTGACTACGTCGCCGGCGAATCGATCGACCATCACGCCAGGGGCCTGGACCTTGCCGCCCGACTGCAGCTGGTCACCTGCGTCTGTCTGGCGGTGCACCATGCGCATGATCATGGGCTGATCCACGGCGACATCAAGCCGGCCAACGTCCGCGTCGACGAGCGCGGGCGACCGCGCCTGCTGGATTTCGGCATTGCCCGTCTGGACAGCGCCGATGGCGGCTGCCCCTACGGCTTCACCCCCGATTACGCCAGCCCGGAGCAGCGCCGGGGCGAGGCGCTGAGCGCCGCCTCGGACATCTGGCAGCTCGGTCGATTGCTGGTGAAATTGACGGAGGGCATGAAGGTGCCGGCTGACCTGCGCGCGATCTCCCGGCGCGCCATGGCGTCGCTTCCGCAGGCCCGCTACCCGTCGGCCGCGGCCATGGCGGCCGATCTCGATGCCTGGCTCGGCGACCGGCCGGTGGTCGCCCACGAAGGCGGGATCGTCTATCGTTTCGGCAAGCGATTGCGGCGCAATCGGGCCGCGAGCGTGGTGAGCCTGTCGGCACTCCTGTTCATGTTGGGCGGAAGCTTCTGGTTCGCCGGGCAAATGGCGGCTGAGCGCGACATGGCCCGGCTGCAGGCAGAGCGTGCCGAGGCGGCGCTGGTCCAGATGGAGACCGCACTCAGCCAGGCCCATTGGCACCAACGCGAGGCGATGACCTGCGAACGCCAGGCTCCCTGGTCGCCCTGACCAGAACCGGTCCAAAAAAGTGGCGGTTGATGCTGCCCGCTGCCGTGTCTCCAGATATCAGCCATTGATTTCAAGGAGCACCACGCATGCAAATCCCCAAAGGTCTCTCAGCCAAGCTGCTCGCCCTGCCGCTCGTCGGACTGCTGTCGGCTCCGGCCGTGATCGCCGATCAGCCGGCCTTTACCTGGACCCACGATGACTCGGCGCTGGAGTGGTTGCCGTGCTTCCCCGGCTTTCCTCCCGGCTGCCGCTTCGCCGTCCTGCAGGGCGATCCGGCCGAGCCCAACGCGGACATTTTCCTCCGCCTGGAGGCGAACTCCGAGGTTCCGCTGCACTGGCATACCTCGGCCGAGCGCATGGTGCTGATCGAGGGCGAGTTCGAGGTCGACTACGACGACCAGGACCCGGTCACGCTCACCCCGGGCACCTATGCCTACGGGCCGGCCATGCTGCCGCACAGCGCCCGCTGCCTGGACGCCGGCGACTGCATCCTGTTCATCGCCTTCGAAGAGCCCGCCGATGGACCGCTGGGAAGGCCGGGCCCTGACATTGCACGCGATTTCCGCAGGAGGTAAGCCATGTTGTGGAACAGAGAAATCAGGATGCTCGGGATGGTGCTGGCGCTGTTGCTGACCGCGCCCGCGCTGGCTCAGCATGACCATCATGATCATCAGGAGCCGCGGCTGGGTGCCGAGACCGAGTTGGGCAAGGTCAGTTTTGAAGTCGATTGTGATGAGGCGGTCAGGGCTGATTTTGATCGCGCCCTGGCCCTGATGCATCACATGATGTACGTGCAGGCGCGCGAGGCCTTCGTTGCCGTTCGCGAGCAGGACCCCGAGTGCGCGATGGCCTGGTGGGGAGAGGCCACGACCCTGTTCCAGCCCTTGTGGGGTACGCGTCCCACGGCGGCTGAAATGGTGCGCGGTCGGGAAAGCATTCACCGAGCAGCCGAGTTGGCCGACAGCCCTCGGGAGTTGGCGCTGATCGAGGCCACCCAGGGGTTCTTCGAGAATGCCGAGACGGCGAGCCTGCGCGAACGGCTCCAGGCCTGGACCAACGGCATGGAAAGTGCGGGGCGGCAGTGGTCCGATGACCATGACATTGCCGCGCTGCACGCACTGGCCTTGCTGACGCGCGCCATGAGCGATGCCGAAGCCCGGGATACCCTGCATGACCAAGCGGAGGAAATCCTGCGCGCGGTCTGGCACGAAGCGCCCACCCACCCCGGCGCGATTCACTACATGATCCATGCCACCGATGTCGACGGCCGCGCCGAGAATGCCCTCGACATGGTTGAAGCCTACGGCCAGATCGCGCCGCACACGGCGCATGCGCTGCACATGCCCTCGCATATCTATGTGCGCCTGGGCGACTGGGACGAAGTCATCGACTGGAATGCGCGCTCGGCCGATGCCGCGCTGCAGCACCCGATCGATGGAGATACCGTTTCGCATCACTACATCCATGCCGTCGACTACATGATTTATGCCTACCTGCAGCGTGGGCAGGATGAGTCGGCCGCGCAGGTCTTGGA
>SKKM01000254.1 GCA_007121485.1 Wenzhouxiangella sp.
GCGGGTCGCTGCGACAGCCACTCCGGACCTGGTGCGGACTCCTGAAACTCGCTCACGCTGCGTAGGAATTCCCATGAAACGGCCGCTCATTATAGTTTTCGCCGCAGTCTGCGCCATCTGGTTGGCTTTGCTGCCCCTGCTGGTCGGCCTGTACCTGCGCGGTGCCGTGCCGGAGTGGACGGCCAACTGGCCCGAGGCGGAGGCCGCGCAATTCCAGTCCGGCTGGTTTCATTCGCGGCTGAACTGGTCGTCGGCCGACGGCATCGACCTGGCCTTGCGGGCCCGCCACGTGCCGCCGCTCAGGCTCGGCCTGCTGCGCGTCGAAGGCACGATCAGCTCGCCGGTCACACCCGAGCCGGCCCGCATCCGCAGCCATATCGGCCTGGCCGGCGGCTGGAACCTGCACAGCCGGGTGACGCAGATCCGGGACCCCGGCAGCCTGGCCCTGGACGCCGGCGAGGTCAGCTTCAACCTGGCCCGCCCCGCCGGCCAGCCGCTGACCCTGAACCTGCAGGCAGAGCGCATCGGGCAAGGCCGGGTTCCCGACGCCGTGCCCTTGGGACCGATGCGTCTGCTGGCCCGCCAGCATCAGGACGACGACGGCGCACGCCATCTCGGCATCGACCTGGAACTGCTCAGCGAAGCGCTGGGCGCGGCCGCGCTTACCGTCAGCATCGGCCCGGCCGAGGCCGAGGCGCTGGCAGAACTCATCGATGGGCTGGTGCAGTGGGCCGGCAGCGAACCGGACTCGCTGACCCAGCGCCTGGCCCTGTTGAGCGTGGTCGGCGCCTGGCAGCAGCTGGCCGCAGGCGGGCTGATCATCCGGGTCGAGCGGCTGGCCCTGGGCGAAAACACGCGGATCACGGCCAGCTGGACCGCCCAGCGTCCGCAGCCGCGGATCGAGGGCAGCGGACGGACGGGTGAGCTGGCCGACTGGTATGCCGCGCTGGCCACACTGGCCGGGCAGGCGCCGGATCAGGCCGAGCTGACGATCGAGGCCTTGTTGCTCACCCTGGCCGATAACGGCTGGATCCGGCTGGATGGCGAACACTTCGAATTCACCGGGCCGATCGCGGCCGGCGGCAGCGCTCAGCCTCCGCTGCGCTGAGTCGGCGGCGGCTCGGTTGACTGCCGTGCCGCGTCCCACTGCCCGGCCAGTTCGGCGTGGCGCAGGCAGGCGACCTGGTTGCCGCTGTCCAGGATTTCCGCTTCCGGCACGCGCTCGGCACAGGCCGGCACGGCGTACGGGCAGCGGGTGCGGAAGACGCAACCCGAGGGTGGGGCCAGCGGCGAGGGAATATCGCCTTCGAGCGAGCGGCGCACGCGCGCGCGCTCCTGGACCGGGTCAGGGATAGGCACCGACTCGATCAGCGCCCGGGTGTAGGGATGGCGCGGCTGGAGATAGATGCTGTCGCGGTCGGCCACTTCCATGACCCGGCCGAGGTACATCACCATTACCCGGTCGGAGACGTGCCGCACAACCGAAAGATCGTGAGCGATGAAGATCAGCGACAGGCGCAGCTTTTTCTGCAGGTCTTTCAGCAGGTTGATGATCTGGGCCTGGATCGAGACATCCAGCGCGCTGACCGGCTCGTCGCACACCACCAGGCGCGGATTGACCACCAGCGCCCGGGCGATGCCGATGCGCTGGCACTGGCCGCCGGAAAATTCGTGCGGGTAACGGTTGATCTGGTCCGGCGACAGGCCGACCATCTTCATCATCCCGGCGACGCGCTCGCGCACCTGCAGACGGCTCATCGACGGATAGAAAATGCGCAGCGGCTCGGCGACGATATCGCCGACGGTCATGCGCGGGTCCAGCGAGCCGGACGGGTCCTGGAAGATCAGCTGGATCTCGCGCCGCTTCAGGCGCAGCGCCTCCTCGTCGAGCTGGACCAGGTCTTCGCCTTCCCAAAGAATCGAACCCGATTGCGGCCGCACCAGGCCGAGGATGGCGCGGGCCAGGGTCGACTTGCCGCAGCCGGACTCGCCGACGATCCCCAGGGTCTCGGCCGGATGCACGTCGAAGCTGACCTGGTCGACCGCCCGCACTTCCTGGTAGCTGCGCCGGAACAGGCCGCCGGAGGCCACGCGGAAACGGACCGACAGATCCTGGACCTGCAGCACCGGCGCGCGGCGGTTCATGCCGCCCCCGCGCGCGAGGGCAGCGCGTCCAGGTGGCAGCGCTTGTAGCGCGTCTCTTCAATGGCTTCAAAGGCCGGCATCTCCCGGCACTGCTCCCAGGCATACAGGCAGCGTCCGGCAAACGGGCAGCCGGCCGGCAGCTCCAGCAGGCTGGGCGGATTGCCGGGGATGGCGTTGAGAATGCCCGAACGCGCCTTGTCCAGGCGTGGCACCGAGTTGAGCAGGCCCTCGGTGTAGGGATGGCGCGGGTCGGCGAACAGCTCATGCACCGGGGCCAGCTCCATCTCCTGGCCGGCATACATCACCAGCACGCGGTCGGCCAGCCCGGCCACCACGCCCAGGTCGTGGGTAATCAGCAGGATCGCGGTCGATGATTTTTCCGACAGCTCGCCCATCAGGCTGTTGATCTGGGATTGCACCGTCACATCCAGCGCCGTGGTCGGCTCGTCGGCGATCAGGAGATCGGGCTGGCACAGCAAGCCCATGGCAATCATGATGCGCTGGCACATCCCGCCGGACAGCTCGTGCGGGAACTGGCGCATGCGCTGCTCCGGGTCGCTCAGACGCACCAGGCGCAGCATCTCGACGGCGCGGGCGCGGGCCTCGCGCCGGCGCAGGGCGCGATGATGGGTCAGCACCTCGACCAGCTGATCGCCGATCGACATGTAGGGGTTGAGCGAGGAGACCGGGTCCTGGAAGATCATCGAGATCTTCGAGCCGCGCACCCGGCTCAGCTCAGCCGCCGACATGCCGAGCAGTTCCTGGCCGCGAAACTTGACCGAACCGCTGGCCCGGCCGTTGCGCGCCAGCAGACCCATGACGGCCAGCGCGGTCTGCGTCTTGCCCGACCCGGACTCGCCGACCAGGCCCAGCGTCTCGCCCGGCTCGAGGTCGAAGCTCAGGCCGTTGACCGCGTGGACCACGCCGTCGGCGGTGTCGAAGGAGACGGTCAGATCGCGGACCTCGAGTAAGGCCATGGTGGTTCAAGCCCGAGCCAATTCAGTCCACAATGCTAACGCATAGTCGGCCAACCCGGCCGGACTCGATCAAGCGGATGGATGTGTTTCGACTGCCCCA
>SKKM01000091.1 GCA_007121485.1 Wenzhouxiangella sp.
CTGCACACCGCGGTGACATGGCAGCCCAGCGCCTTGGCAATCTGCACCGCGAAGGTGCCGACGCCGCCGGAGGCGCCGATGATCAGCACCCGGCTGCCGGACCTGGCCTTGCCCTTGCGCAGCCCCTGCAGCGCGGTCTGCGCCGCCAGCGGCATGGCGGCGGCTTGCAGGAAGGACAGCGACGGCGGCTTGAGGGCAATGCAGGTGTGGTCGATCAGGGCCTTTTCGGCCAGCGCGGCGGTGCGCAGCCGCATGTCCATGCCGAACACCGCGTCGCCGGGCCCGAAGTCAGTCACCCTGCGGCCCACCGCGAGCACGACCCCGGCCAGGTCATCGCCGAACATCGCCTGCGGCCGCACCACCCGAACCGGGCGGGTGGCCGAGGCCAGCGGATAGTTCAGCTTCCAGTCCTTGGGATTGACCGAGCTGGCATGGACCTTGACCAGCACGTCGTCGGGTCCCGGCCGGCCCGGTTCGGGAACATCGGCCAGCGTCAGGCACGGCTTAAGCCCGCGGCCGGTGGCGATGATGGCTTTCATGACTCTCTCCTCGTCCCCTGAGCATATCGCTTCCAGTCGCGCCGCGCCACCGATATCGAAGGGAGGGAATTGCCGGCGCGGACGGCGTGGCATCTGCACGGTTGGTGAATCGCCGACCCTGGGAAACGCCTCAGTCCCTGGCCACGGAGCGCTTGAACGCCAGCCCAAATCTTGCCATGGGCCTTCAGATCATCGAGTAGCGCCTCATAGCTCATGGTGGGCTCGGCGATGCGCTCTGAAAAGGCGGCCAGGTCCACGTGGTCTTCGGCCAGCGCGGCGCCCGGAACAGGCCTGACCGCGCTGAACAACAACAAGAACTCGGCCCCATGGATTCTTCCCGCAGTTCTGACTCCCCGGTCGGCTCTGCCAACAGCGGCATCGACCAACTCGCGTAGGGCGGGCCGAGGACAGCCTCAGGCGGTCAGGCGGCTATGAACGCCGGGGTCCGCGAGCTTCCGCATCCCGCACCGGATAACAAGGCTCGCCCCACAGCTCGCCCGGGTGGTCCATCATGATTTCGATCAGCACCGGCACGATGTCGCCCAGGATCGCGGTGCCGTCGCGCAGCTGGGCGCGGTTGACGCTGCTCTGCCAGGTGGCCCCGCCGTGCAGCAGCTGGTTGCGCAGGGTGTACAGGCGCGAAAACACGATGCTCAGCACCGCCGCGATGTCGTGGCGCGCCAGGGCCTGGTGCGCGGCCACGTTGGCGCGGCGGAAGCGCTCCTCCCAGTCCTCGCCCTCGGGCAGACGGTTCTGGTGATCCCAGAAGGGCTGGAAGACGAAGCGGTTGTCCAGCAGCACGCGGATGGCGCCGGAATAGCGCCGCCAGACCAGCGCAGCCAGGCGACCCTGGCCGTCCAGCTCCGCCAGTCGCCCGAGATAATCGGAAAAACGCCGCGCTTCCAGCATCCGCCCGGGCCCGGGCCCGGTATCGGCCGCGTACGCCGCGTTGAATGCCACCCACAGAAACACGAAGCGCCCGTCGTCGTCCTCGCAGCGCTCGGCCCGGTCCAGCCAGCTGAGCGCGCGGTGAACGCGCAGGGCCAGGAACTCCGGCCAGCCCTCGCGCTCGGCGCGCTGGCGGCACTTGAGTTCAGCGTGGGGTTTGGTCATGGGGAGCGTGCTCTGCACATCAGCCCGGCAGTTGGGGATTCATGCGTCTTCGCCGCTTCTATTCCGGAACTGCTCGAACAACCAGCCGGGCGAGCGACGCAGAGGCAGGGCGGCAACGATCGTGACGTACTGCGCTGACAGTTCGTAGAACACCGCATAGGGAAAACGCTTGGCCAGCATGCGATAAAAGCCGAAATGGCGTTCATGAACGCCGGCATGGATGTGAAGGGACTCAATGTCCGATAACAGGCTGTCCCAGAAGTAAGCACCAATGCCAGGTTGCAGGCTCTCGTAGAAGTCCCGGCCGGCAAGCAAGTCATCCAGTGCTCTGTCCAGCAGGCGGATCGAGCGTCCGCTCATTCGCCAGAGGCGGCTTTCAGCTCTTCCAGGGAAATAAAGCTTGCCTCACCTGAATCGATCCTGGCTTGTCTGCTGGCAAGGATTTCCTGATGCCAGGATGGCGAGGGTGGCTCAGGCGCCTGGTGAGTCAGCGAATCCCAGAGCGCCTCCATGGCACGCAATTTTTCTTGCTGAGACATTTTCTGGATAGTGTTGATGTCCATATGGGTACCAGCCACTTGCGGGTTTGCTTCAATAGTCTACAGTACGCCCCTGCCATACCGCGGAGATGGCCTTTTCCATGCGCAAATCAGCCTACGCATCATGCCAGCAAGGCTTCACGCAGCTGCACCATCGCCAGCGTGTCCTGCCTGCAATGAGCCCGGAGCGAATCCAACACCGGCCGCCGCACGGCCTCATTCGTCGCATTCAGGCACCGGTCCAGCCAGCTTAAGCGCGCGCTGAACGCGCAGGGCCAGGAACTCCGGCCAGCCTTCCTGCTCGGCGCGCTGGCGGGACTTGAGTTCGGCGTATTGACACCGTCTATGTCGCTCAACATCGCGGTGTCACGGCCCCCCTTCTTGCAGGCATTCCGGAAGATGGGTCTTCAGCCACGAGCTTACGCGGTCGAGCAAGGCTTGGGCGCTGGAGATGCAGGCCTGCACGGCGGCTGGTGAGACCGGCTCACCGGAGTAGTCCGAGGTAGTGCGCTGCTTGCGCCTCCGATCAGGTCGATGCGCGGCTTGCCCAGAATTTCGCGGGCATAGCCGTCAGCGGAATCAAGCAGCGCTTGCCATTCGTCCGGGCGATAAAGCTTTGGATTGATTTCGCGGCTGATGTCTTCCTGCGTGGCATAGATTGCGAGTGACAGCTCATCGAACTCCAGATCGCCGATCACCAGCAGATCGACGTCACTTCGCCGCGTGGCAGTGCCCCTGGCAACGGAGCCGAAAACAAAGGCCCAGATGATCCGGTCAGCCAGCGGAACCAGCGCGGCGCGCAAGGTTTCGGCCAGGCCCATGGTCTTGCGGACGATCGCCGCGAGTTCGGCGTGGATGGGGCAAGCCGGGTTGGCCTGGTAGTGGTGCTGGTTGCCGACGTGGGTGCGAGTCAGAATGCCGGCCTCGACCATCCGATCCAGTTCTCGCTTGATCGTGGCCACGCCCATGCCGGTCAGGCGCAGGATTTCCTTCAGATAGAAGCTGCGCTCAGGCTCACCGTA
>SKKM01000262.1 GCA_007121485.1 Wenzhouxiangella sp.
AGCGCTTCGATCGCTTCGCGCTCGCCGTTCAGGGCACGCTCGATCTGATCGAAACGTGTCTGGACATCCAGCTCAGGACCCGTCGTGGCCGCCGCTGCCATGACGGAAACAAAAAGACCCAGTCCACCCACAATCCACTTGGTCATGTCACACACCTATCCCATGCGCCAGGCCTGATATTAGCGGCAGCTGACGCCATGGTGCAAGTCCTGGAACTTGAACGGTCTTTTGGTCAGTTTGCCGTTGGCACAAAAGGTGATGGAGGAGCACACTTGACTCCGGTACTTGTGGCTCGGGGCGGCCCTCAGCCGGCGAAGTCAATGACACCGAGGCGCGCCAGACCGTGCTTCTTCAAGCCGCCGACCTCCCAGAATTCATCTGGTCATTTCGCACGCCCTACCAGGCAAGGCTCAACCAACAGTATCCGAAGCCGGGCATCACCAGCGACTGATTGACAATGTCCGGGCGTTGACCAGAGATCAAGTCGACCAGTTGTCCGTGCCCCGTGTTGCCCCAGTGTCCCACCTCGTCCAGGTCCAGGGATTGGGGGCGCGCGTCGAAATTGCAGACCACCAGGACGGCGTCGCCACTCTTGGAGATGTGATGCCGCTCGTACACGAACAAATGCGGGTTGCCGACATTGAACAGCTCGCGGTTATTGAAATCGGCGAACACCTCGATTTCGCTGCGCACGGAGATCATGTGCTTCAAGGCCGTGAAAATCCTGAATTCGACCGTGCCGGGCTCGTTGCGCTTGTCGGCGCGGTCCCAATCAAAGTTGGGTCGGTGCACCCAGCGACTGTCCCCTGACTTGGTTGGATCAAGGCGATAGGATTCGTCGTTCAGGGTTCCCAGTTCATCGCCGTAATAAAGCAGGGGAATGCCGCCGAACGAAAACAGCACGCTGTGTACCAGCAGGATGGTTTGAATGGCACCGTCAATCGCGCGCGGGTCGTCCTTTTCCAGCGCGTGCTCCAATCCCACCAGCGAGGCCAACGACCCCGCGATCCGCGCGTCGCCCGTCCGCTCGTTGTGCCCAAAGGGAACCCCGCGCGCGAACGAATCCGAAAATTTGCCGGTGAAATAATCGATCAAAAACTTCCGGTGCGTGGCCGGCTCATAGCCCGCCCGCTCGATATCCTGATTGTCGAAGCCCAGGCCGATGTCGTCATGGCAGCGGATGTAGTTCAGCCAGGTGGCGCGCTCCAGTTTCAGCGGAACACTGGTGATGCCGTAGTTGAGTAGCTTGGCGTTCTTCGTCGCAATCGCATCCCAGAGCAATGCCATCAGCGTCGCGTTGTAAGCGATCTCGCACTCCTTCGCGATCACGGCGTCCTCGCCAAAATACTTGATCACTTCAACGGGTGCGACGATGGCTTCCGCGATGAACAGCACGCCCGGCGCCGTCACCTGGGTGCAGTCCTTGAGCAGTTGCAGAATCAAGTGCGCCTCGCGCTCATTCTGGCAGGTGCTGCCGATCTTTTTCCACAGGAAGGCAACAGCATCCAGGCGCAGCACGTCTGCGCCCTGGTTCGCCCAATGCAGGATCACGTCCAGCATCTCGATCAGCACGGCGGGGTTGGTGTAGTTGAGATCCCATTGATAATCGTTGAAGACCGTCATTACCCAGCGCCCCATTTGCTCGTCCCAGGTAAAGTTGCCCGGCGCCGTTTCCGGGAAAACCTCGGGCATGCTCTGTTCGAACATGTCCGGGACGGTGCGTGAGGTGTAGGTGTAGTAATAATCCTGATACTTTGCATCACCGGCGCGGGCGCGTTGAGCCCACTCGTGTTCATCCGAGGTGTGATTGAGGACAACGTCCAGGGCAAGCAGGATTTCACGCTCATGCATCGCTTTTGACAAGGAACGGATGTCCTCCATGGATCCCACCCGACTATCGATTTGCCGGAAATCGCTGACCGCATAGCCGCCATCGCTTTTCCCGGACGGGCATTTCATGACGGGCATGATGTGCACACAGTTCACGCCCAGTTCCTGAAAATAGCCGAGTCTTTCTTGCAGCCCGGGCAAGTTGCCGGCAAAGCCCTGGCAGTACAAGGCCATGCCGACCCACTTCTGGTGCAGGAACCAGTTGTAATCGCGTTCCCGTTCGATATCCAGTTGGCGCAGATCCTCGGGGCGCTTGATGTACTGGCGCGCCATGGTCTCCACCAAGCGCTGGGCCTGTTGCTGAAAATCTGGGCGCTTGCCGTAGAGTCGATGAAACAGGGAATGAATCGCGTAGAAATTGGCGCCAAGCCGGGTGTAAAAATAGCGCAAATCCTGCTCGCTGATCTCCTCTTTAAGCCGGTTCAGGATGTCATTCAGCAACGAATGGGAAACTTGTTCGTACATGGCGCTCTCTGCGATTACTGAAACGGTCGGTACATGGCCCGGTCTTTCGACGTGGCGCCGCGCGTGGCAATGATCTCCAGCGCAAAACGCTGGGCGCGGTCGATGATGGTCTCAATGTCCCAGCCTTGACGCAGGCCATGCAGATAGATGGCGCTGAAGGAATCTCCGGCTCCGACCGTGTCAACTGCGTCTGTGAGCGGTGGCGGACCAGCCTGATGGAAATTGCCCGCCCGGTCGAGCACCAGGGCGCCGCTGCTGCCACGTGTCACGATGAGTTGCTCCACGTCATGGCGGGCGCAGAATGCGCGCATGCTGTCTTTCAGGCTGCCCCGGCCAAATCCCAGCATGCCCAGCTCTTGTTCATTCATCTTGGCCCAATGCACGCGACGAAGGTACTGATCCCAATCGATATTTTCCCACCACGGATCACGCAGATTGACATCGAGAAAAACGTGCGGATCTGACCTGAGGCAGGCATCGAGCGCGGATCGCGAAACGTCATGGCGAAGCGCCAGCGAGCCATGGTAAATGATGTCGGCATGATCCACGATGGGAACCTGAGCCGGATCAATAAAGTCGTAGGCTGCGCCGAACTCTATGTCATAGGACGGATCACCATCTTCCAACGTGACCGTGACCCGCCCGGTGGGGTGTTCCGCATCGCGCTGCAGGGCGTCGAGGCGCATCCCCCAGTCCGACATGGCCTGCTCGATACAAGTGCCCAGCTCATCCTGGCCGATCCGCGAAATGAGCAATGGCGTGTCCCCGAGAGCCGCCAAATGCCACGCCACGTTAAACGGGGCGCCTCCCAGCACCATGTTGCCGTCTGGAAAGCAATCGAAGAGCACTTCGCCGAA
>SKKM01000079.1 GCA_007121485.1 Wenzhouxiangella sp.
TCCAGGTCAACGGCAAGGTGCGCGGCCGCATCGAGGTCGCCCCCGGCGCCGCGCAGGCCGAGGTCGAGGCCCAGGCCCGGGCCGAGTCCAACGTGGCCCGGTTCATCGCCGACAAGACCGTACGCAAGGTCATCGTGGTGCCGGACAAGCTGGTCAATATCGTGGTCAGCGCGTGAGCCTGCGCCCCCTGGCCATCGTGCTGCTGCTCGGTGTGCTCGCCGGCTGCGGTTTCCAGCTGCGCGGCGACGCCCGTCTCCCGGACGCCATGGCCGAGACCTTTCTTGCCGTGCCGGACCGCAACAGCAGTTTTGCCCGCGAGTTGACGCTGCGCCTGCGCGCCGGCGGAGTCGATGTGCTTCACGAGCCGCGTGACGGCAGCGCCATCCTGCGCATTCATGCCGAGCGGCTGCGCAGCGAACCCCTGACCATCTCCGGCCAGGCGCGGGTGCGCGAGTTCGTGCTCGTGTTCGACCTCGACTTCGAGTTGCTCGACGGGCGCGGCGAGCCCCTGATTGCGCGCGAAACCCTGCGCCTGACGCGCGAATACAGCTTCGACGAGCAGGCGATCCTGGCCGCCACCCGCGAAGAGGAGTTCCTGCGCGCCGAACTGCGCCAGGCCATGGCCTCGCGCCTGATGCGTCGCCTGGAAGCGATCCCGGCGCCGTGAAGCTGTATCCCGACCGCCTGGAACAGCGCTTGGCCCGCGGGCTCGATCGCGCTTACCTGATCGCCGGGTCGGAGGACCTGCTGGTCGAGGAGGCCTGTGACGCCGTGCGCCGGGCCTCTCGCGCCGCCGGCGTCGACGAGCGGCTGGTGCTCGACGCCGACGCGCGCTTCGACTGGCAGCAGCTGGGTGCGGCGACCGAAACACTGTCGTTGTTCGCCAGTCGGCGCCTGGTCGAGCTACGCCTGAGCTCGGGAAAACCCGGACGCGAGGGCGGCGCGGCCCTGCGTCAATGGGTCGATACCGACAGCGACGATGTCTTGCTGGTCAAGTGCAACGCCTGGGACATGACCCAGGAGCGCAGCGCCTGGGCCAGGGCGCTGGATGAGGCCGGAGTCTACCTGCCGTGCTGGCCGGTCAAGGCGCACCAGCTGCCCGACTGGATCTCGCGCCGCCTGGCATCGCGCGGACTGAAGGCCGACTCGGCGGCAAGCCGCTTCCTGGCCGAGCGTCTGGAGGGCAACCTGCTGGCGGCAGCGCAGGAGATCGAGCGCCTGGCGCTGCTGCACGGTAAGGGCGCGATGCTGGGTCTGGACGAGGTGCGCGCCGCAGTCGCCGACAGCGCGCGCTTCGACAGTTTCCGCCTGGTCGAACTCGTGCTCGGGGCGCAGGCCGGCGCCGCACTGCGCTGCATCCGCGGCCTGCGCGACGCCGACGTTGCCATGCCCATGATCATTTCGGCCCTGGCCCGCGAGCTTCAGGTGGTCGCCGCCTTCCAGGTCCGGGTGCGCAGCATGAGCGAGTCGGCGGCCTTTGCCGAGCTCGAGGTGTGGCGGTCCCGCCAGGCCGCGGTCTCCGCCGCCGCCCGTCGCCTGTCGCCGGCGGCGGTGCGCGTGGCCGTGGCGCGCCTGTCCGATCTCGACCGCATGGCCAAGTCCAACGACCGGCACGAGTTCTGGGTTGCCCTGGAGCGGCTGTGCGTCAGCCTGGCCGCGGGCGGAGGAGATCGCCATGCCGCCTAGCCGGCGCGCGATCCGCAACCGCGCCGTCGCCATCTTCGGCGGCACGTTCGACCCGGTGCACTACGGCCACCTGCGCGCCGCCGCCGAGATCTCGGAGCGGCTCAAGGTCAGCGATTTCCGCCTGCTGCCGGCCGGCCGGCCGCCGCACCGCGAGGGCACATGGGCCGAAGCCTTCCACCGCCTGGCCATGCTCGAACTGGCGGTGGCGCCTTACCCGGACCTGCACGTCGACGAGCGCGAGGTGCGACGCGACGGGCCCTCGTTCATGGTCGAGACCCTGGAAAGCGTTCGCGCCGAGGTCGGTGAGGTGCCCCTGCTGCTGTGCGTCGGCCAGGACGCGGCCAACCAACTGGATCAATGGCACCGCTGGCAGGATCTCCCCGAGCTGGCGCACCTGGTGGTGATGACGCGGCCGCGCAGCGCGCCGCGTTATCCGGCCTCGCTGGCCGAAGTGCTGGAAAAGCGGCGGGTCACCCGCGCGCGCGACCTGATGCGTTCACCGGCCGGGCTGGTCTGCCATGTCGAGGTGACCCAGCTGGAGATCTCTTCGACCGATATCCGCCGCCAGCTCGCGCGCGGCTGGGACCCGCGCTTCCTGCTGCCGGCCACGGTGCTGGCCTACATCCGCAAGCATGGCCTGTACGGCGCGGGTGAAACCAACCCGGCAAACGGTTAAACTTTGCCCAGATTCCCATCTTTGAGCCCAAGCGAGCCGACTTGACTGCAAACACCGCACCCGAATCCCGCCAACTCCTCGAACTGGCCATTGCCGTCCTTGAAGACGCCAAAGGCGACAACATCCAGGTCATAGACCTCACCGACCGTTCCAGCTTCGCCGACTACATGATCGTGGCCAGCGGCAGTTCCACGCGCCAGGTCAAGGCCATGGCCGATCGCCTGATCCAGCGGGTCAAGGCCTCCGGATTCACCCCGCTGGGCGTGGAGGGCGATCGCGAGGCCGAGTGGGTGCTGGTGGACCTGGCCGATATCGTGGTCCACCTGATGCTGCCCCAGACCCGGGCTTTCTACAACCTGGAAAAGCTCTGGTCGACGCCGCCGGCTTCGCGCTCCACCTCCGCCCAGGCCTGAACCGCCAGCGATCCCCCGGATGAAGCTGCTGGTCGCCGCGGTCGGAAACCGGATGCCGGACTGGGTCGGCGCCGGCTGGAAGGAGTATGCCCGGCGTTTCCCGCCGCACCTGAACCTGGAACTGGCCGAGGTCCAGCCGGCCGGTCGCGAAGGCGCCGGCCGCGCCGCGCTGCTCGAGGCCGAGCGCCTGTGGGCCAGGCTCCCAGAGCGCCGCGTCTGCGTGGCCCTGCACGGCGCCCAGCGCGCCTGGTCGACCGAATACCTGGCCGAGCAGCTGGCCGGCTGGCAGCAGCATGGCGACCCGGTCTGTTTCCTGATCGGCGGCGCCGACGGGCTGGCGCCCGAACTGCTGGCCGAGTGCAACCAGCGCTGGTCCCTGGGCCCGGCGGTCTACCCGCACATGCTGGTGCGGATCATCGTGGCCGAGCA
>SKKM01000050.1 GCA_007121485.1 Wenzhouxiangella sp.
GCACATTGCTGCGCAGGCGCTCGACCCAGGGCGCGAGCAGGAAGATCCATAGAAACGAGGGCGCAAACATGACCCAGGTCGTCAACAGGCCGCCCAGGCTGCCGGCCAGCAGCGGATCCAGGCCGGAGGCGTGACGCCAGGCGGCAAGAAAGCCGACGAACTGGGTGACCAGGATCAGCGGGCCCGGCGTGGTTTCGGCCAGACCCAGGCCGTCGAGCATTTCCTCGGCGCGGATCCAGCCCTGGGCATCGGCGGCAAACTGCGCCACCCAGGCCAGCACCGCGTAGGCACCGCCAAAGCTCAGCACCGAAACCATGCTGAAAAACCCGGCAAGCTGGGTCCACACCGAGTCCCGACCCAGGACCAGCAGCAACAGCAGCAGCGGACCCAGCCACAGCGCCAGGACAGTCACCGACACCTTGAGCGGCACCGCGCTGACCGTCGGGGCTGGCGGCGTTTCGCCCGCGGCGCGGCCGTAGATCAGCCAGCCGGCCAGCGCGGCGATCAAGATGATCAGCGGAAAGGGCAAACTGAACAGAAACATGGCGACGAAGGCCGCAGCCGCAATCACCAGCGCTGCGCCGCCGGCAATGACCTTGCCGCTCATGCGCGCCAGCGCCTGGGCAACGATGGCCAGCACCGCGCACTTGAGCCCGAACAGCAGGCCCTCGACCAGGCTGGTCTGCCCCACCGTCACGTAGAGCACGCTCAAGGCCAGCATGATCAAGGCGCCGGGCAGCACGAACAGCACCCCGGCCAGGACGCCGCCGCGCACCCCCTTCAGGCGCCAGCCAATATAGGTCGCCAGCTGCTGGGCCTCCGGCCCGGGCAGCAGCATGCAGAAATTCAGGGCATGGTTGAATTGCTCTTGCGGCAGCCAGCCTCGGTCATCGACCACCAGCCGCTGCATCACGCCGATCTGCGCGGCCGGGCCGCCGAAACTCAGGATGGCCACCTGCCACCAGACCTTGAGGAACTCCCGCATGGGGATCGTCGCCGGATGATTCATGGCCGTAGTCCGTAGCGACCGTGGACAGCGTTCAGAAGTAGGCGCCCTGGCTACCGGGCATGAGATTCTGCTCGGCGATGACTTTCTCGACGCGCTCGACCAGGTCTTCGGCGCTGTGCGTCTCGCCGCTGTCGGCCTGAAACAGGATGAAGTTGATCTCGCGCTGGACCACGATGCGGTTGTAGTCGTGCACCTCGCGCCACACCGTGACCGCCTTGTCGGCAGCCCCGTCCATGGCGTGGGCCAGACCGATGTAGAGCAGCGCCGTGGCGTCGTCGCCCTGGCGCTCCAGCAGCTCCTCGAGCACGCGGCGCGCTTCGGAGGTCTGATCCAGCTTCAGGTAACACCAGCCCAGACGCCGGTAGCCGGGCAAAAAATCCGGCTCGCGCAGGAGCAGTCGTGCATACAGTTCAGAGGCCTTTTCGTAATCGCCGCTGCGCAGCAGATCGTCGGCGCGCACGGCCGCCGGATGCTCGTCAGGCGCCTGCCGGGCTCGGGTCTCGCTGCGCGAGCGTCCTGCCATGCGGCCAAACAGTTCGCGTCGGGACAGCTTGTCGCTTCTGTCGCTCATCGAAATATTGTACGTTGTGCCCTCAACGAACCTGTTGGAGAAACCGGGATGTCTTCATCGTCCGAGGCCGGCTCGCACTCAGGCTGGCTTGAACGCTTTTTCGCCGCCGTCGACCGTATGGATTCGAGCGCCTTCGCCGCACATTTCGACGCCGCCGGTGGCCGCTTCCGCTTCGCCAATCACCCCGAGCTGCAGGGTCGGGAGCAGATTGGCGAGGGCTGCGCCGGGATCTTCGGCTTGCTGGACAGCATTCGCCATGAACTGTTGGCCCACTGGGTAGCGGGCGATGACTTGCTGGTCGAAGGCCGGGTCCATTACCGCCGAGTTGACGGCTTCGAGCTGAGCGTGCCGTTCATGTCGGTGTTCGAGTTTGCCACCGACTCGCCCGGGCCCATCCGCTCCTATCGCGTCTTCGTCGACAGCCACGCCTTGTTCCAGACCGAAGCGCCTGCGTGAACCCGGCCGCGCTTGAAACGACGCCGGGCCCTGCCTTCGACCGCCGTTTTCTGTTCGTTACCGGCAAGGGCGGGGTCGGCAAGACACTGGTCAGCGCGGCGCTGGCCGTGCGCTCGGCGCAGCGTGGCGAACGCACGCTGTGGGTGGAGATGTCGGAGGCGCCACGCGGCGGTCATCTGTTTACCGACTTCAGCCCGCGCTATCAGCTGGTACCGGTGCGCGATCAGCTGTGGGCGATGAACCTGCGCGTACAGCCGGCCATCGAGGAGTATCTGGCGGTCTTGTTCAAGCTGCCCTTCATTACCCGGGTCATCGCCCGCAATACGCTTTTTCGGGTGCTGACCGCCGCCCTGCCCGGCCTGGACTCGCTGATTCCGCTGGGCAAGCTCTGGTACGAGTTGGGACGCAAGCGCGGCCGCAAGCCGTACTGGGACCGCATTGTGCTGGATGCCCCGGCGACCGGCCATGCCCTGGCCATGCTGCGCTTGCCGCAGGCGGCGCTGGACATGGTCAAGAGCGGCAACGTGGCCGAGAGCTCGCGCGAAATTGACGCCATTCTGAGCGACCAGGCGCTGACCAGCCTGATCGTCGTCACCACGCTGGAAGAGCTGCCAGTCGATGAAACCCGCGAGTTGATCCAGCTGGTGCACACAGAGACGCCATATCAATTTGCCTCAGTGGTCTGCAACAGCGTGTATCCGGACCTTGGCCTGGACCAGCGTCAGCGCTTCGAGGCCTGGCTGGCCGGCAACGAGGATCCGGCGCTGCTCGCAGACAGCCTGAAAACCGCCGGGGCAAGCCCGGCCTGGTTGCGGGCACGCCTGCAGTGGATCGAAGCCCATCGCGGCCGTCAGCAGCGAGGGCTGAGAGCCTTGGCCGATGTCGGCGTGCCATTGATGTGCGCGCCGTGGATTCCGGCAGCCAGCGAAGCCGAGGTGCTGCATGCTCTGGTCGAGGAGTTCACCACGGCATGATGCAAGACATCATCCAGCGCCATCGCATCCTGATCGTTGGCGGCAGCGGCGGGGTCGGCAAGACCAGCGTCAGCGCGGCCCTGGGGCTGGCCTCGGCACAAGCCGGCTTTCGCACCCTGGTACTGACCATCGACCCCGCGCGACGCCTGGCCGCGGCCTTAGGGCTGGACGGCATCGGTCCCGAGGCTGCCGA
>SKKM01000296.1 GCA_007121485.1 Wenzhouxiangella sp.
CGCCTTCCTGATGATGATGATGCTGTTCTCGCTGGCCGGCATCCCGGTGTTTTTGGGCTTCTTCGCCAAGTGGCAGGTCATCGCCGCCGTGATCGCGGCCGGCTTCACCTGGCTGGCGGTGTTGGCGGTGTTGACGGCCGTGGTCGGGGCCTTCTACTACCTGCGCGTGGTCAAGGTCATGTACTTCGACGAGCCGGAAGTGGAGCAGGCGGTCAGCGCGCCGGTCGACTTCCGCGCCGTGCTGACTGTCAACGGGGTGGCCATGCTGGGCCTGGGCCTGTTCTCCGGCGGGCTGATCAGCCTGTGCCTGAGCGCGTTCGTGGTGTCTTGATCGAACCACTCGGGCCGACGGCCTGAGCGAGCGCCCTGCTAGTGGACCATGCGGCTAATCAGGTGACGCTCAGCCGTCGCCCGTGTTGCCTTCCTTGGAAAGGGCTTGCCATTCCCTGCGGAACGCGCCTTGATTCGCGCCAGCACAGTGACTCTGAGCGTTACCTGATTAGCCGCATGGCCCACTAGAGACTGCTGGAACCGCTGATCGGGCCCGGATCACGCTCCGGGCCGGCTCGATGTTTCGTGCGCTGGCTGAACTGGCCCAGCGTCGGATCGATGCGGAACTGGTCCCGGAACAGGCGTTCCTCGCGGCTGTCTTCGATCACCAGCAGGAATCCTGTACTGCCGCCCACGCGCATCACCTGACGCTGACCGGGCTGGTTGTCGGAACCGGCGCTGATCTCCAGTTGAAACAGCTGGGTCAGGCGCGATTCGTGCTCGGTGAAAGGGCGGGCCTGCAGGTTTCCATCTTCCGTGACCGACAGGGCCCGAAGGAAAACCCGCCACTCCCCGGACGTCGGCTCGCCGCTGGCATCCATGCCCAGATCCGGGGGCATGACGACCCCGGCTTCGGCGACCAGATTGATCAGGCGTTGTTCGCCCGGGGCCAGCCGCAAGGTCATCTCGCTCAAGTGACCGCCGGTGCAGCCGATGTCCAGCCACTCGGACGCGATTTCATCGCGGTTGGACAAGAGCTTCAGAGCGGCGGTGCGGGTTGCAGAGTCCGGGGCGGGAATCGGCGCCAGAGCATAAAGCGAGTCCAGCACACAATCCGTCTCGGCCAGAGCGGCACCGCCAAAGGTCGCCAGCGCGAGCGCGACGGCCAGGCCAAGCCGGCTGGCGGGTCGAGCGGTCAATGTGGCGACTGGCTTCAAGAATACGGTCAACTGCCGGAACCATTCTCGATTGTAGTTCATCTCCGCCGATTAGAAAAACCACGGTCGTCTGTGCCATGCTGAAGCCTCCAGATCCAGCCGCCAGCGATTCGCCGTAGCCCATCGAACATGCCAACACCGGATCCCCGCGAGATTGCCGCACAGCTGGAGCAGCAGGCCGGCGATGATGATGAGCGCTTCGCCCGCCTGGTGCCGCTGGTGTACGAGGAACTGCGCGCCATGGCCAGTCGCCAGATGCGCGCGCAGCGCCGTGATCACACCTTGCAGGCCACCGCCCTGGTCAACGAGGCCTGGCTGCGTCTGGCCGGCAGCGAGCAGCAAAGCTGGGCCGACCAGCGCGAGTTCCTGCTGGTTGCGGCCACCGTGATGCGCAACGTGCTGGTCGACTACGCGCGCCGCCGCAACGCCGCGAAACGGCCCAATCCGGAGGACCGGATCAGCGTCGAAGATGTCCAGCCGGGCGATCCTTTCGGCGCCGACTTGCTGGCCATGGACCAGGCCCTGGAGCAGCTGGCCGAACTGGACGCCCGCCAGGCCCAGATCGTCGAGTTGCGCTATTTCGCCGGCCTGAACATTCCTGAAACGGCCGAGGCGCTGGATGTCTCCGAGTCCACCGTGACGCGCGAGTGGCGCATGGCACGGGCCTGGCTGAAACGCGCGCTGGCCTGAATCGAGTTCAGCGCGGCGAGTCTCGTTCCGCGCGCTCGGTCTCCACGGCGCTCAGTCGCGCCATCAGGTTGCTGCGCAGCGACGCCTGCATCGGCCCCGCATCATCCGGGTCGAGCAGACCAAGGGCCTCGCGATAGACCGCGGCGGCTTCGACCAGGCGGTTCTGCAGGGCCAGCGCGCTGCCGAGTATGTCCAGCGCCGATGCCTGGTAGCGGGCCTCGATCATGCTCGAGGGGTCTGCGTGGTCGACGGACAGCAAATCCCGGATCAGCCGTTCGGCCACCTCCGGCTGGGCCAGGCGCAGATGCAGCGCGGCCTGGTTCGACACCGACAGGCGGTACAGGTAATGTCCGCGACCGGCGACCTGCTCGATCATCCCGGCGGCCTGGGAAAAGGCCTCGATCGCCTCGCGGTCGCGGCCGGCCCGCGCCAGCGCCACGCCATGATTGCCCAGGCTGTTGGCCAGCCTCTGACTGGGGCCGATCAGCCGGCGATGGTCGCTGATCAAGGCCTCGAAGCGCTCGGCTGCGGCTTCGGGATCGCTCAAGGTCAGTGCAGTGGCGAACACATGGCGCCCGCGCAGGCGACGCGGATCGTCCTGGCCGTAGAGCTCGGCCGCCAGCGCCTCGGCCTGGGTCGCCATCTCCAGCGCTTCGGCTGCCTGCTCGACAAACACGTAGGCGGCCACCAGCGCTGCCCGCGTCTCGAACAGCAGCTCGCGCGGTGGTTCGGTGCGGGCGCTCAGTCTCTGTTCGATCCGTTCCAGTTGCGCGATCGTCTCGGACAGCGGAACGTCCATCAGGTTGGCCTGGTTGCGCAGCACGCGGACCTGCAGGGCAGTGACCTCATCGCCCTCGATCATGCCGGCATCGGCAAGCAGTCGGATCGCCTTGAGATCGGCCGCGATGGCTTCTTCGGCGCGACCGGCCGCATCCAGGGCCGTCGCCAGGTCGGCCTGAATCCGCGCCCGCTCCAGCGGCTCGACCTGTGCCGCCAGGTAGCCCTGGGCCTCGCTGAGCAGCGGCAGCGCCTGTTCGCCGAGCCCAAGGGCGTTGTAGGCGCGCCCCAGGGTCAGGTGAATGGAGCCGAGGACCGCTGGGTTGAAGTCCTCGCTGGAGGCCAGGCGGCTGCTACCCATGTCCAGCAGCTCGCGCACGGTGACCGCGTTGCCGCGCGAGGGCAGGGAGTCGGCGCCGGAGAAAATCTCGTTCATGAAGCCGGTGACCGCTTCGGCCCGGTCGCGCTCCCAGGCAATGCGCTCGATCTGGCGTTCGCGATCGACCAGGAAGACGGCCA
>SKKM01000168.1 GCA_007121485.1 Wenzhouxiangella sp.
GCCCGGCCTGTCGACCTTTTTAGACCCGGAACATCCGGATGCTGATGCCACCGACCAGCAGCATGAGCAGGGCGAAGAGAATCAGCGCCCAGGTCTGCATGGTCGGGACGGGCAGCGGCTCGAACTCGGAGACACCACAGGACAGGAAGTGGATGGTGTCGTCGGAGACGCCTTCGCCATTGACATCGCACTGGATTTGGGCAGTGAACACATCGCCGTCTTCAGCGTCTGCGGGCAGAGCGCAGGAAACCGAGAACGGAATCGGATCAGCACCCGCGGGCACGGTGATCTCTTGGTTCAGCGGCAGAGTCGTCGAGAAAACGGACGCCGGGATGAAATCTCCCCTCGCCGCTTCGCCATTCTCAACCAGATCACACTGAACGGTGCCATCGGCAGAACCGGTGTTCACAACGCTGCCCTGAGCCGTGAGGGTGGTGCCCTGCAGGCCGGTTCCCAGATTGACCGGACCAAACGGCGGGGTGATGGCGATAACGGGCTCTGCGGTACCGGTACCCGACAAAGCTGCAGTCGCGGTATTGACATTGCTGGTCACCGTCAGCGAATCACTGGACGCCTCCGCCTCAGTCGGATCGAAGCACACCGTGACAGCACAGGAGGCACCGCCAGCCAGCGTGGCGTCGTTGCAAGTGTTGGCGGTTACCGAGAACGGAGCGCCGGTCACGGACGCGGTGCCGACCGTCAGAGAATCATCGCCAGGGGTGTTGCTGACTTCGAAGGCAGCGCAAACCGGGGCAGCATCAATGTCCAGTTCGCCAAAGTCGAAGGTAGCCGGATCAATGACGAGCTCGGCGTCGGTGTCTCTGATAGTTCCCTCCAGCGCGGCGATCAGATTATCGCCGGCGCTGTGGCCAACCAGGAGCTCGGCCGAGAAATTACCAATCGCCGCGGTAGACAGCGAAACGACCACGGTGCAGCTTTCCCCGGCAGCTAGCGATGTAGTCGTGGCGCAAGTACCACCGCCTGCAAGGGAAAACGCTGTGGAGCCAGCAATTTCGATGGATTGGATCTGAAGATTTGCGGCGGGGGGGGTTTGCCCGCTTTCTGCAGCATTGGTCACAGAGAAGGTCTGTGTCGGAGGAGTTCCATCGATCACACCCGAAGCCGTCCATGACAGCGGACTAATCGCAGCGATCGCCGGCGGCGCACCAAGGACCGAAATTGAACCGTTTTCCAACGTCAGCGTAATACCTTCAGGTACGCCGTCCGTTTGAGTAAGTGACAAAGGAAAGACGTCCCCTTCGTCTACCGTGCCCGCGACTTCGAAACTGATTGTTCCCGACAGGTTCGGAAGCCCCTGACCTCTGAAGAATGTCAGGCCGATCAAGCCCGGCTGGACAAGAACGCAGCCTTGATTATCCAAGGAAGCGCCTTCCAGACACCGATCCAGATCAGGCGTCAATGCGTCGCTGTCATAGGTGATGGTGACCTGAAAACCGGTAATGTCACCGCCGGTCACGAAGGTCCAGTCGACCTCGACCGGGTCCGTGGTGCCCAGGAAGAAGTCTTCTTCTGCCAGGGTGAAGGTTTGAGACAGCGCTGCTGATGACCAGAAGCCAATCAGCATAAGGGCTGCGAAAAAAAGTGTCCGAGGCGCTTTCATCATTTTTTACGTCCCTGAAAGAAATTAAGTTCTATTCGTGATCAACGGTTCAAATCGCAGGCGGTTTGGAACGCTGAAACTCTTGAAAATATGGCACTGACATCGCCAAGGTTAACAGCGCCGTTCTCGTCGAAATCCGGCTGACCACCGGCAGCGTTGACTCCGAAAGAGGAGACCTCTGCGAACACGGCAGACACATCCGCCAAGGCAAGAGCCGTTCGCTGTCCGGCTCCAGTACCCTCAGGCACGGTCAAGCCACGACACAGACGTCCCGGCCGGCTAATCCGCCGAGAGTCGAAATCGTCAAAATCCGCAGTACCCGATACCGAAACGTCGTCTCCGTTGATGATCCCGAGCAGTGCGCTGCTCACAGCCAGTCCAGAAGTGTCCAGCTGGAACTGAACGTCTTCATCGTCGGCTTCCGTCGTGTTGAGGGCAAGACGGATGTCGGCGTTGTCAGATGCCTCCCATTTTATTTCAATCGAGTGCCATCCTCGACCGATGTCAGTTACGACAAGCCTCTGCAATTCATTGTCCGCATCCCTGACATCAAGCGCCAGCGCGCCATTAGTGGGCTCGTTGTAAGTGACTGTAATCAAACTGCGCTCACCGGTGTCCCTAGCCTGAAAAATAATGGCAGGACCGTTAACGTTGTCCAGAAAAGCATAGAACCGGGCTATGTAGCTTGTCTCAGCCGCAGGCGAGTCGTCACGGACGAAACTGAAGCTACTGGCAGCGTTTGCTCGAAGACCGCACGGCCCCCCATAACGCCGGTTGTTCGGGCCCTGTGTTCCGGCCACCGCATTTTCTGTTGCAAACGACCAGTTGTCAGTCGTGCAAGCAACCTGGGCATGGCTCGACAGCGACCAACCCGCCATCATCAAACCAGCCAATGCGCCCGCTAGGAGCCCGCTGCGCCCTTGGAAAAGCGTAATACTCATTGAAATATTCCTCTCGGATATGCCGTTTTGAATCCCGACCTACCGGGCGGCTCGGCTTTAGTCCCTCGAACTTCCCGTAGTGTAGGCCAATAAAGAACGCGCCGCAACCACCGGATTTTGCGATTGTTCACGACGCTGGGATGCCCCAGATTTGCGTCTCTCATCTAGATAAACGCAAAACAGCGCCAAACCCGGTCATCCTGAACGAAAAATTTTGGGCCAGCGCTACCCCCTGAAGGGCGGCTACCGTTGGCTGGCCGGGATTGACTGCGCCCGCTGCGCGGGCTTGCCCTACGCTTCGCTCCGGGTAGCGCGGCCCGCTTTCGCGCGCCGCGCATCGATCCCTCCCCCCCAGCCAGATACAGAAAAGCCCGCGCAAGGCGGGCTTGGTGCCTCACCGAATATCTTGCATCCATTGGGGCCGGGCGGGATGGACTGCGCCCGCTGCGCGGGCTTGCCCTACGCTTCGCTCCGGGTAGCGCGGCCCGCTTTCGCGCGCCGCGCATCGATCCCTCTCCCCCAGCCAGATACAGAAAAACCCGCGCAAGGCGGGCTTTTCTGTATCTGGCTGGGGGAGAGGGATTCGAACCCCCGCTGACGGAGTCAGAGTCCGTAGTCCTA
>SKKM01000107.1 GCA_007121485.1 Wenzhouxiangella sp.
AGGCCATGGGCACGGTGATCAGGATCAGGAAGGGCTGGAAGTAGCTCTTGAACTGGGTGGCAAGGATCAGGTAGATCAGGCCGATGCCGAGCAGGAACAGCACGGCCATGGCCTCCAGCGACTCGTAGATGTCGTCCAGCTCGCCGCTGAAGTCCAGGTCGGTGCCGGGGAAGTCGGCGCGGATCTCGTTCCAGGCCTCCTGGATGCGGCGGTTGACCTCGACCGTGTTGGTCACCTGGCGGTCGATGTCGCCTTCGACGGTGATGGTGCGGCGCAGGTTGAAATGCCGGATCACGCCGGGCGCTTCGCTGGCGCTGGCCGTGACCAGTCCGCCCAGGTGGGTGGTGATGCCGCTGGGCAGCACCACCGGATCGTCCAGCACCAGGCCGGGCTCCAGCGGTCGTTCGCGTTCGGCCTTGATGCGCAGCTCGAAGCGTTCGCCGGCCTCGCGCGTGAAGGCGACGATTTCGCCGTCCACGTGCAGGCGCAGCAAACGGGCGGCCATGGCCGGCGGCAAGCCGGCCTGGGCCAGGGCTTCGCGATCCAGGTTCAGGACCAGCTCCGAGCGCCCCGGTACGCGGTCATCGCTCAGGTCGCGGCTGCCCGGGATGTCCTCGATCAGGGCGCGCACGGCATCGGCCGCGCGCCTGAGCTCGTCGAAATCATCCGCCCGCACCTTGACGTTGATCGGCTGCTGGGTCGGCGGTCCGCCGGACACCTGCAGGAAGGCGATCTGGCCGCCGATCGGGGTGCTCAGGACCGACTCGCGCATGCCCTCGATGATCGCCTCCATGCTGCGGCCACCGTTGCCGGGGTTGAGCGAAATGATGACCTGGCCGAACTGGTCGCCGAACAGCGGTTCGACGTCGGTGAACTGCACGCCGGCCAGGCTGATGACGCTGCGCGCCTCGCCCTCCAGCAGTCCTTCGCGGACCCGGGCCTCGACCTGCTGCACCCGCTCCAGCGTCTCCTGCAGGGACACATCACCCGGCATGTCGATCTGGACGTAGAACAGGCGCATGGGATCGAAGGCGAAGAACTCCAGCCGCACCAGTCCGGCGGCCACTGCCGCCAGCGCCACGGCGAAGGTCAGCCCGGCCAGGCTCAAAAACCGCTTGGGCCGCCGCAGCACGTAGGCCAGCGCGCGCACATAGTCGCGCCGGATCTTGCGCGTGAAGCGCACGCGCCAGTGGCGCGGGTCGTTGGGCGGACGGTAGGCGCTGTGGACCACCTGGGTCGGCAGGATCCAGAACGCCTGGATCAGCGAAATCAACAGGCCAACCGTGACCACGAAAGGCACGATGAACATGAAGTTGCCGACGATGCCGGGCAGCAGCATCAGCGGCAGGAAGGCGGCGATGGTGGTCAGCACCGAGGCGGTCAGCGGAATGCCGACCTCGCGCAGGGCGCGGGTCGCTGCCTCCAGCGGGGCCTGGCCAATGCGTAGCCGGTAGTAGATGGCTTCGACCATCACCACCGACACGTCCACCAGCATGCCGAGCACGATCACGATGCCCAGCAGCACGGTGATGTTGAGCGTGTAGCCGAACGCGGCCAGCACGGCGAACACGCCGGCGACGCACAGGATCAGCCCGCTGCCGACCAGCAGCGCGATCCGTGTGGCCAGAAACAGCCAGCACACGAAAAACACCAGCAGCAGGCCGACCAGGGCATTGTTCTGCATGATGCTGATCGCCTCGCGCGTGGCGATGGTCTGGTCATCGGCCAGCACCAGCTCGATGCCCTGCTGGGCCAGCACCGGGTTGCGCTCGTCGATGTAGGCCTTGAGTTCCTCGATCAGCTCCAGGGTGTTGCTGTTGGCGCGCTTGTTGATGGCCAGCATGATGGCCGGGCGGCCCTCGAAGCGCACCAGTTCTTCCGGGATGCTCGAGCCGATGCGCAGGCGCGCGATTTCGTCGAAGCGCACCACATCGCCGCCGGGTCCGGCGGTCAGGGTCAGGCCGGCCAGCAGGTCGGGGTCGATCGAGCGTCCCTCGGCGCGGATCAGCCACTGGCCGGCATCGGTCTGCAGGCGGCCGGCGAACACGTCCTGGTACCAGCCGGCGGCGGCCTGGGACAGGTCGAGGGCGTTCAGCGACCGCGCGGCCAGCGCCGTCGGGTCGAACAGCACCTGCAGCTCGGGCCGGTTCAGTCCCTGGGCGATGATCCTGTCGACCCGCTTGAAGCGCTCGATATCCTGGCGGGTGCGCCGGGCCACGCTGCGCAGCTGGTCGTCGTCGGCCTGGCCCACGACCAGCAGGTTCGCGGTGGGAAAGCCCGAGGAGGTGGTGACCTCGATGATGTTCGGATCGCGCGCTTCCGGCGGGAACTCGTCGTTGACCATGGCCTGCACCTCGCGCCGCAGGTCGGCGATGCGGCGTTCGAACTGGCGCTCGGAAATCTCCTCGAAGCGGATCAGGATGTTCGACACGTTCTCGCGGCTGGACGAGACGACGAAACGCACGTCCTGCAGGCGGGCAATGGCTTCCTGCAGCGGATCGGTGATCAGGCGCTCCACGTCCTCGGCCGAGGCGCCCGGCAGCACCGTGTTCATGTTGATCCAGTTGAAGTTGATCTCCGGATCCTGCTCGCGCGGCATCAACAGGTAGGCGACCGCGCCCATGACCAGCACCACGGCCATGAAGATGTTGGCCAGGGGATCGTTGGTGTACAGGCGCTGAAGCATGGCGGGAGGTCGGCCTTGCGGGCGGCTCAGCGGTTGCCGACGCTGACGCGCTGGCCCGGCTGTACCCGGCGCCGGCCGTCGTCGATCAGTCGCGTATCCGGATCCAGGTCTTCGGCCAGGTAGGGGCGACCGGCGTCCGCGCCGGGCAGCGCCCGGAAATCGACCGTGCTGCCGTCGTCGGCCAGCAGCAGCACGCCCAGCACGCCGTCACGCTGGAGCACGAAATCGCCTGGCAGGGCCGGGCGTGGATCGGTCCAGCGGATGCGGCCCTCGCTGCCGGGTGGGGCGGCTTCGTCGACGAACACCAGGCGCGCCTGCTGGCCGCGGCTGCCGCGGCTGATGACCGGCGCGATGCGGTCCACGCGCACCGGCCAGCTGCGCCCACCGGCGTCGAAGTGGATCGACTCGGCGGCCAGCAGGCCGGCGACCTGCTCCGGCGGAATGCTGGCGGTCACCTCGATACCGGTGGTGGCGACCAGGTCGATCAG
>SKKM01000101.1 GCA_007121485.1 Wenzhouxiangella sp.
ACGTTGGGGGCGCGCCGAACGCGGCGCTGGCCGGGGTTGTAGACCCAGGCCTGGCGCGGCTGCACGACCTGGTTCAGGGATTCATGCACCAGCAGGATGTTGCCGGCCAGGCGCGCCGGTGACTCGACCTCCTGGAAGAAGTACAGCAGGATGTTGTCGGTGTCTTCGATGGTGTTGCCTTCGATGTAGTACAGCCCGAGCAGTTCTTCGCGCAGCCGGACCAGCTGGAAGGCCCCTCTGGCCGTGGGCGTGACCTGGTTGCTGAAACGCGTACCGCCGGTGCCCTTGAACTTCAGCTTGTGGTTCCACATGACTTCAAAGGCATCCTGCGGCAGGGGGAAGGGAAAACCCTCGGCCACATCGGCCACGCCGTCACCGTCCGAGACCAGGCGACCGGTGCTGGCGTTACGGATGGTCATTTCGTAGATCCGCTCCGGGAACGATGCGCTGCGCCGGGTCGGGTAGACGCGCATGAAATACGTGTCGGGGTAGCGCTCGAAGGTCGCGATCTGGCCCGGCGAGAGCCGGTCGGCATGTTCACGGAAGTTCTCGCCGGTGATGACATAGAGCGGCTGATCGTCCGCGAACGGATCCGGATGACGGTCGCCGGGCTGGAAGCCGGCCGGCCAGTCGGCCTGGGTCAGTCCGCCTTCCCAGGGCGGAATACGGCCATCCTCGCTGCCGGCGCGGATCGAGCCCATGGGCGTCAGGTCATTGCCCAGGCGGGCGATGTTTTCCGGCGTCCGCGGGATCACGATGTCGGACAGGTCGACGGCCGGACGGGCTTCGGCCCGAGCACGCTCCTCCGCAGCCGCTCTCTCGGCCGCAGCGGCAATGCGCTCGGCTTCGGCCTGCTCAGCCTGAGCCTGAGCCAGGCGGGCCTGCTCGGCCTGAGCAGCCGCTTCGCGATCCGCCTGTTCCTGCGCAAGGCGTCCGGCTTCGGCTTCAGCCGCGGCCAGGCGCTCAGCCTCCTGCTCCGCTTCCAGGGCGGCCTGTCGCGCTGCCGCCTCTGCCGCCTCCAGTTCCGCCTGCTGGGCGGCCAGGCGGCGCGCCTCTTCCTCGGCTGCCGCGGCCTGCTGTTCGGCTTCGCGCGCGGCCAGGCGTTCGGCTTCCGCACGCTGGGCCGCTCGCTCGGCTTCCTCCAGCGCCCGGCGCTCGGCCTCGGCTTCGGCAGCGGCCACCCGGGCGGCTTCCCGCTCGGCTTCTTCAGCCGCCTGGCGCGCCGCCGCCTCGGCTGCGGCGCGTTCTTCAGCCATCGCCGCCGTGCCGTTGACCGCCGTTGCGTCGCCATCTGCCGGCGGCGTGGCGCAAGCCACCACGAGGCAGAGCAATGCGCCGCTCAAGCCGGCCTGAACGTAGGTTCGCTTGATCGCCATGGTCGAGTCGCCTCCGCTGTCAGAACGAGTAGCTGATCGAAGCCGAAACGAAGTCGCGATCTCGCAGCAGGTTGTTGATGCCGGCTCCCCAGAAGTTGGTGTAGGCAAAATCCAGACGCCACTGAGCCTGGAAGTCAAATGCCACGCCCAGCGTTGCCTGCTTGCGACCGGCGATGAAGTTGCCGCCCGGGCCTGGCGAGACGCCGTTGACGTCATGGTTGAAGGCCAAACGTGGCGTCATGTTCCAGGCCGACCCGAACACGTTGTTGTAGGTCGGCGCCAGCACCAGGCGGTAGCCCCAGCTGAACGAGGTGGCAAAGCCGTCCTCCAGCGTGACCGGGTTGCGGCTGTTGCCGCCGGTCTGACGCGAGGGGCCGCCGCCGGTGTCGGTTCCCGGACCTTCGAAGCGCATGACGTCACGATCGGGCAGGTTCCAGAAATGCGTGGCGCCGGTCTCCAGTACCACCGCGATCTGGTCGGCGTTGATCCAGTTGTTCGGGCCGATCAGGCGGGTCAGGGTGACCTGGGCCTGGCTCATGCGACGGCGCTCGTAGCCCTCGATGAACTCACCGGGCGCATACTCGCCGAGCTGGCTGCGGAAACGGTCGAACTCGCTGGGCAGCACCGCGTTGAGCGGCGACAGACCGGCAAACAGCAGCTCGACGTCGTCGATCTGGATCGGCAGGTTGTTGCGGTAGCTGACTTCACCACCCACCGACCAGCCGGAGATGTTGGTGTTGAAACTCACCCCGAACAGGTTGATGTCCTCGGGATATTCGACGATCACGCGACCGGTGGTAATGTCCGGGCTGGTGACCGCCTGGCCCGACAGCAGGGGCAACCGGCTGTGATAGCGCAGGTAGAAGAAGCCGAACTCGGTGTCGTTCAGCCAGGGTGCGAAGTAGCGCAGGGCCAGGCCCCACTGACCGCCATTACGCGCCTCGATGTCTTCCTGGCGGCGCGGGAAGGCCGCGCTACAGCCCAGGGCAACCAGCTGCGGCGGCAGGCCGGAATCGCTCAGGCCGAACTGGCCCTGGCGGCAGACCGGATCGTACAGGTCGGTGTTGCGCACCGGCTGCGGCACCAGGCCGAAGTTCAGCATGGCGTACTGCCCGCCGGCGGTCGCGAAGTCATTGGTCGCGAAGAAGGTGCCGGAGGGCTCGGCTTCCACCGCGTCCCACTCGAACATGATGACCGCTTCGGCCGAGAGATTGCGGGTGAGGTCGGTGCTCGCCCACAGCATGTTCAGCGGCAGGAAGGCGTCGCGCAGTTCGGCGCCGGCGGTGCGCAAAGCGGTGATATCAACCGGGTTGATGGCGTTGATGCCACCGGCAATGAAGGTGCTTTCGCCCCAGCTCACCACCTGACGACCCAGGCGCATCGACAGCAGGCGGTCGCCCGGCAGACCAACGTCACCGAAGATGAAGGCGTCCAGCAGGCGCGCCCGCTCGCCGGCCTGGTCCTTGGCGTCGCTGGACAGGAAGTCGGCATCGTTCAGGGTGAAGTCGTAGAAGTAGTTGCCGCGGACGAATGCGCCCCAGTTCCGCCAGTTGATCGCCATTTCCGAGGTCACGCGGGCGACGTTGAAGATCGGATCCCAGCGATCGAAGTTGAGATTACCATCGTCGGAGTTGGCCGAGAAGCGGCCGGGCGCGGCGATCTGCTGTTCCAGCGGGGCCTGCACGATCAGCGGATTGAAGTGTGCCTTGGCGATCAGGTCGTCATCGCGCCGGCCCGTGCGCATGCCGACGCCGTAGCTGATCGTGGTGTCGATCTGGACGCTGGCTTCGCCGAC
>SKKM01000130.1 GCA_007121485.1 Wenzhouxiangella sp.
ATCCGCGTTCATCTGCGGTTAAAAACTCTCCCCGCCTAAGCCCAGTCCGGCAGCTGCTGCCAGATTCTGTTCAGTCTATGCCGGGCAGCATCATAATCCGGGTCGAGCTCGGCCACGCGGGCCCAGAACGCGGCGGAGTGATCGAGGTGCTCGGTGTGCACGAGTTCGTGAATGAGCACGTAGCGCACCAATTCGATCGGACAGAACATCAGCTTCGCATTCAGCGAGATGCGTCCGGCGGCCGAGCAACTGCCCCAGCGCGAGCGCTGGTGACGGATGCCGAGCGCGCTGTAGTGGAAGCCATGGCGCCGCGCCAGCTCGTCGAGCTGCTGGCCCAGAAAAACCCGCGCCTTCGCGCTCAACCAGCGCCGCAACAGCCGGGCCACCAGGTCGTCGTCGGCAGTGTCCGGCACGGTCAGGTGCAGGCGCTGGCCGGTTTCGCGCAGGCGGGGCCGGGCGTCGTCGGCAACCCGGTAGTCAAGCGTCCAGCTTTGCGCCATCGCGGCCAGGTCGACCCGCTGCGGACGCGCACCGAGCAGGGCCGGGACGCAGTCGGCGCGCAAGGCGGCGTGGCGCCGGCTGACCTTCTCGATCCAGTCGCGCCGCTCGGCCAGGAGCCCGGGGATGCGGCGCTGGTCGAATCGCGGCGGCACGGTGACGACCAGGCCCGCGCGGGGATCCAGGCGCAGTCGCACGTGACGTGCACGCGGATGGACGCGCACGGTGTAGGGCTGGCTCATGCGAAAGCGGACATGCGTGGATCGAGTCGGAAAAGGCCGGTATTGGGCTACCATTATGCCTTGTCGAACGCCGCCCACCTTGCCCGCCTCGCCGCCCGGCCGCGATGATCCAGCTTTCGGAAATCACCCTGCGTCACGGGCCAGAAGCCCTGCTTGAGCAGGCCTCGGCCACCGTCTTCCCAGGCCACAAGGTCGGCCTGATCGGCGCCAACGGCAGCGGCAAGACCAGCCTGTTCCGCCTGCTGCTGGGCGAAATGAGCCTGGACGCCGGGAACCTGAACCTGCCGGCGGACTGGCGACTGGCCCACATGGCGCAGGAAATCGATGACCTGGAGCGCCCCGCCATCGACTTCGTCATCGACGGCGACCAGGCCCTGCGCCAGGCCGAACGCGCGGTGGGCCAGGCCGAGGCGGCCGCCGACGGCCACGCCATCGCCGAAGCGCATACGCGCCTGGCCGATGCCGGCGGCTACGACGCCCGTGCGCGTGCCGGCGCCTTGCTCAACGGCCTGGGCTTTGCCGCCGATGCGCACCAGCGCCCGGTGGCGGCCTTTTCCGGCGGCTGGCGCATCCGCCTGAGCCTGGCCCGGGCCCTGATGGCGCCGTCCGATCTGCTGTTGCTCGACGAGCCGACCAACCACCTGGACATGGAAACCGTGGTGTGGCTGGAAGACTGGCTCAAGCGTTATCCCGGCACGCTGCTGCTGATCTCGCATGATCGCGACTTCCTCGACCAGGTGGTCGACTCGGTGCTGCACATCGAGCAGCGCCAGCTCAGGGCCTACAGCGGCGGCTACAGCAACTTCGAGCGGCAGCGCGCCGAGCGCCTGGCCGGGCAGCAGGCGGCGTGGGAAAAGCAGCAGCGCGAGATCGCGCACATCCAGCGCTTCGTCGACCGTTTTCGCGCCAAGGCCAGCAAGGCGCGCGCGGCGCAGAGCCGCCTGAAGACGCTGGAGCGCATGGAGCAACTGGCGCCGGCCCACGCCGACTCGCCGTTCGACTTCGCCTTCCCGGAGCCGCCGCGGGCGAGCAACCCCCTGCTGCACCTGGCCCAGGTCGCACTGGGGTATGGCGACCACCGGGTGCTCGACGGGGTATCGCTCAGTCTCGCCCCGGGTGACCGCATCGGCCTGCTGGGCCTGAACGGCGCCGGCAAGTCGACGCTGGTGCGGGCCCTGGCCGGAGAACTGGCGCCCCTGACCGGGACCCTGACCGCCAGCGCCAGGCTGCAGGTCGGCTACTTTGCCCAGCACCAGCTCGAACAGCTGGACGCCGAGGCCAGCCCGCTGACCCATCTGGCCCGGCTGGCGCCGGACAGGCCGGAACAGGGCCTGCGCGATTTTCTCGGCGGTTTCGACTTTCGCGGCGACATGGCGACGGCGGCAGTCCAGCGTTTCTCGGGCGGCGAAAAAGCCCGCCTGGTGCTGGCCATGCTGGTCTGGCAGGCGCCGAACCTGTTGCTGCTCGACGAACCCAGCAACCACCTGGACCTCGAGATGCGCCATGCCCTGACCGTGGCCTTGCAGGGCTTCGAGGGCGCCGTGGTGACCGTATCGCATGATCGTCATCTGCTGGCCAGCACGGTGGACACCTACTGGCTGGTCGACGCCGGCAGGGTCAGGCGATTTGACGGCGATCTGGACGACTACCGCCGCTGGCTGCGCAGCCGCAGCGACGGCGCGGCGCCGGCGCCAACTCCCGAGCGCCCCACGGCCAACAGCGCGCAGCCAGTCCTGAGCGCGGCCGAATGGCGCACCCGCAGCAAGCCGCTGCGCAACCGCATCGAGCGCCTGGTCCGGGCCATCGATGCCGGGACTTCGGCCCTGGCCGAAGTGGAGCGGCGCCTGGCCGACCCGGCCCTGTACGCCGCCGACAGCCAGGACGAACTCGAGCGCCTGCTCGAGCAGCAGCAGCGCCTGAGCAAGGAGCAATCCGCGCTCGAGGCCGACTGGCTCAGCACCGAGGCCGAACTCGAGGCGCTGCAGGCCGCGCAGGCATCCGGGTCGCGCAGCTGATGGGCCTGGCCAGGCGCTTGTTCCGGACCCGGCAATCCGCTATGGTCTCGGCTGCTTCGAGACCTGAGCGATTCGTGCGCCGCGCCCCCACCCACTGCCGCCGTCTGCCCGCAACATGACCACGCTCCTGGCCATCGGCGACATTCATCTGGGCCGGATCCCGGCCGCCCTGCACCCCGACCTGGCGCCGCAGGCTGCCCAACTCGGGCCGGAAGCCGCCTGGTCGCGCGCTGTCACCGAGGCCATCAACCGTAAGGTCGATGCCGTTGTCCTGGCCGGAGACGTGGTCGAGCGCAGCCGCGACCTGCTGGTGGCCTACGGCGATCTGAAAAACGGCGTCGAGAAGCTGGCCACGGCGGGCATTCCGGTACTGGCGGTGGCCGGCAATCACGACACCCTGGTGCTGCCGCGCCTGGCCCGCGAGATCAACGCCCTGCAACTGCTCGGCGCCGATGGCCGCTGGCAGGAAAAGTCGGTCGGCAAGCTGAACGTCATCGGCTGGTCTTTTCCCCGGCCGCAGGTCCGCCATAGCCCGCTGAAGGACTTCCCGCATATCAGTCAGCCGGAACGGGTGATCGGCCTGCTGCACTGTGACCGCGACCAGGCCGACAGCCCCTATGCACCGGTCACCAGCGCCGAGCTCGAGGCGGCGCCGACCGCCGCCTGGCTGCTTGGACACATTCATCAGCCCGATCCCCTGAGCGCTCCCCGGCCGATCGGCTACCTGGGCTCGCTGAGCGCGCTCAGGGCCTCGGAAACCGGGGCCCGCGGCCCCTGGCTGCTCAACTGGAGCGAGTCGGGCGTCGAGATCGAGCAGCTGCCGCTGGCGCCCCTGCGTTACGAGGCGCTGGAGGTCGACGTCAGCCAGCTGGAACGCCCCGAGATGCTGGCCGAGGCCACCCTGGCGGCGGCGCGCGGCCTGGCTACGAGACTCTCCAAGCATGAGTTCATGCCCGATGTCGTCGGCTTGCGCATCCAGTGGGTCGGGAGCTGCCGCTTCGAGCGCGAACTGCCCACCGCCAGCGCGCAGCTGGTCGAGGAGTCACGGCCCTGGCGCGAGCGCGGCATGGTGCTGTTCATTCAGAAAGCCGTGGTCCGGACGCAGGCGGATTTCGATCTGGCCGACATCGCCCAGCGTTCGGATCCCTGCGGCCTGCTCGCGCGCCGGCTGCTCATCCTCGCCAACCCGGAGCACGACGAGCATCAACGCATGCTGGACCAGGGCCGCTCGCGGCTGCTGCGGGTGGCGGGCCTGCGCGAATTCCAGGCGCTGGACACGGAGCTGGACGACGCCTCCGTACGCGACTGGCTGCAGCGCGCCGGCCAGCGCGCGCTGCTCGAACTGCTGGCCCAGCGCCGAGGCCCGGCATGAAACTCCTGCGCCTGGAAATTCGCCACTTGCCCGGCATCGACGCGCCGTTCGCGGTCGACTTCGCGCCCGAGACGGTCAACCTGGTCACCGGACCGAACGGCTCCGGCAAGTCCAGCCTGGTCCGGGCCGTGCGCGCCCTGATCCACCCGCACCGCGATGATCCGCACATCGAGGTCAGCGCGCTGTGGCAGGACGGCGACGGCAACCTGAGCTGCGAGCGCAGCGGGCCTGCGGTGCAGTGGCGGCGGCGGAACCAGACCGTCCAGGCGCCGCGGCTGCCCGGCCCCGAAGCGATCGGCGCCTACCTGATCAGCTCCGAGGACTTGAGCGCGCCGGGCCAGACCGATGCGCATATCGCCGGCGAACTGCAGACCCTGCTGGCCGGCGGCTATGACCTCGATGCGGTGCTCACCGCCGCACCGTTCGACAGCCGGCCGCGTCCGCAGAAGCTGGCGCGCGACGTCGATGGCCTGCAGCGCGCGATCGCCGACAAGGAATCCGAGTACGCCGCGCTGCACGAAGAAATGGCGAAGCTGCGGCGCCTGGAGGCCGAACTCAGGCAGGCCACGCGGTCTGCCGCGCTGCTCGGGGCGGTCGAAGACGCGATTGCGCTGGCCGACGCGCATTCCTCGCGCTCGGCGCTTGAGACCACCCTGATCGAAGAGTTTCCCGGCGGCATGGATCGCCTGCACGGAGACGAGATCGAGCGCCTGGACGAGGCCCGCGCCCGACTGGAGCAGAAACAGCAGGCCATACGGCTGGAGCAGGACGCGCTGGAGCAGGAACGCGCCGAACTCGAGCGCAGCAGCTTGAAGGACCCCGCCGACCTCGAGGCCATGCAAGCCCAGCTGGCCGATGCGCGGGACGCGCTGGCCCTGACAGAACAACAACTGGGCGGCAGCAGCGAGCAAATCGATCTGGCCGAGCAGGCCGTGGCCCAGGCGGCAAAGCGGCTCGGTGGCGCCCATCCGGACCAGATCGACCGACTCGACCAGCCCGCGCTGGAAGCGCTGGAGCGGCAGGTCGAGAAAGTACTCGGCCAGCGCGAGAAGATCCGCGCACTGACCGGTCAACTGGTCCTGGCGCAGGGCTCGCGCAACCCCAGCGGCCGTGCGCAGAACGATCTGCGCGCGGCGCGCGCCGCACTCCAGCAGTGGTTGACGCTGGCCCGACTCAATCCGCTGGAAGGCGTGCTCTGGGGCAGCCTCGGAGTCGCGGCACTGCTCGGCAGCCTGCGCGTGCTGACCACACAAAGCCCATCGTCGAACCCGGAGCTGCTGCTGCTCGTGATCCTCGCCGTAGGCCTGCCGCTGTCCATGCTGGGCCGGTTCCTGCTGCGCTTGCGCGACCGCGACCAGTCGCGCCAGCGCTACCTGGAGACCGCCATCGAGCCGCCGCTGGGGTGGAGCGAAAGCGAGGTGCGCAGCCGGTTGGAGCGCCTGGACACCGAGCTCGAGGCGGCCACGCAGCACGAGGTCAGCCAGGCCCGCGCGGCCGAATTGCGCGAACAGCTCAATGCCCAGCGCACCAGCCTGGAGCGAGCCAGGGACAAGCTCAAGACCCTGGCTGAAAGCCTGGGGATTTCGGCCGACCCGAGACTGGAAACCGGCTTCCTGCTCTGGTGCCGGCACCTGCAGGACTGGCAACGGGAGCACCAGCGCCTGAATGAGCAGATCCTGCGCCGCGACAGCCTTGAGCAGCGGCTGCAACAACAGCTCGAAGAAGCTGCCCGGCTACTCAAGCGGCACGGCATCGAACAGCAGGAAATCTCTTCGCGCGCGCTGGCGGCACTGGTGCACCAGCTGCAGCCGCGGATTCGGCGCCATTCGGAGCTGCACGGCAGCATCCAGGCGCGGCAGCGACGCCTGCAGGAACTGGAGGCCGACGTGGCCCAGGTCAGGCACCAGGTCAGCCTGCTGTTCGAGGGAACAGGCATCCGCGCCGACGACGTCGCCGCCCTGCGCCAGAAAGTGGAGCAATACCCGGCATGGCTGCAGCTAGAGCAACGGCGGCGCGAACTCAGCCAGGAAATCATCCGCCTGGAAAAGCGTCTGGAGGATCATCCGGAACTGGTCGAACAGGCCAGGCACCAGCGGCGGCAGGCCCTGCAAGCCCTGCACCGGGACTACGAACAGCGGGCCGACAAGCGCGACGAACTCAATCGGCATATCGCCGAAATCCACACCCGTCATGCCGAGGTGCTCAAGCGGCGCGACCTGGAGCGGCTGGTCACGGACCTGGAACAGCTGCGCGAACGCCTCGCCGCGGAGCTGGACGCCCAGATGATCGCGGCCGCAGGACACCACCTGATCGACGAAATCCGCAGCGACTACCGCATGGAGCACGAGCCGGCCCTGCTGGCCGCCGCCGATCGCTGGCTGGACAGCTTTACCCGCCACCGGTATCGCCTGCTGTTCCAGGACGGCAGCTTCCACGCCGTCGACACCCGCAGCGGGCGCCGCCAGGGCATCGGCGAGCTCTCGACCGGTGGCCGCGCCCAGTTCATGCTCGCCGTGCGCCTGGCCTGGATCGAGCAACAGGAGCGCCACAGCGAGCCGCTGCCGGTGTTCATGGACGAAGTGCTGACCACCAGCGATGCGGATCGCTATCGCGCCGTGGTCGGCGCGGTTCGCGCGCTGATCGACGACGGGCGGCAGTTGTTCTACCTCACGGCCCAGAGCGACGATGCCCAGGCCTGGTGGGAGTGGCTCGGCGACGGGCTCGCTCCGCATGCCATCGACATGACCGAAGTCCGGCAGGGTCAGGTCCAGCAGCTGGAATTCCGCATGCCCGAGAGCGCCCGGGGCCCGGCTGCGCTGCCGGGTCCCGAAACCATGGGCGCGGAGGACTGGATTCGGGCCGTCCACGTCGACGCCATCGACCCGTGGCGGGACAGCGGGCGCATCCACGTCGTTCATCTGCTGGGCGACGACCTGGCGCTGGCCCACCGCCTGCTGGGCCTGGGCATCGAACGCCTGGGTGAACTGGAGCGCCTGATCGAACGCGCGATGCAGACCGGAACCGACAGCGGGAGCCTGGACCTCGACCTGGTCAAGCGGCTGCAGCCGCGCGTCCAGGCCGCCCGACTGTTGCTCAAGGACTGGCGCCGGCGGCACAGACGCCCGGTTGATGCAGCCGCGCTGCAAGCCTGCGGCCTGATCAGCGACCGCTTCCTGCCGAAAGTGGCCGACCTGGCGGCCGATATCGGCGGGGACCCGGTGGAGTTGATCGACGGCCTGGGATCAGGCGCCGTGCCACGCTTCCGCTCGGATGTCACCGAGCAGCTGCGCGAATGGCTGAAGGACGAAGGCTACTGGCCGGACGAGAGCGCCGGGCCGGCGCTCACGGCGGCGGAACTGGCCCTGGAAACCGGCCTGGAAGCAAGCGACGCCAGCCGCCTCATCGACGCCCTGAACGCGGCCATCATCGATCCGATGACCGCGCCCGCCGAGATCTGAGGGCCTCCGCGGCCGCCAAAGCCGCGATACCCGGCTGCGGCGGCGACTACAGATTGCGGCCGTAGAACAATTCCTGGATTTCCTGCTTCAGGCGACGCTCGATGCGATTGCGCTCGCGCCTGTCGATCTCGTCGGCCCGAATGCCGAACAGGTAGTTGTCGAGGTCGAAATCCTTCAGCCGCATCTTGGTATGAAACAGGTTTTCCTGGTAGACGTTGACGTCGATCATGTCGTAGGCACGCTTGGTGTCGCGACTGAAGAAATCCTGGATCGAGCTGATCTTGTGGTCGATGTAATGCTTGCGGCCGCGCACGTCCCGGGTGAAGCCGCGAACGCGGTAGTCCACGGTCACGATATCCGACTCGAAGCTGTGAATCAGGTAGTTGAGCGCCTTCAGGGGAGAAATGACGCCGCAGGTCGCCACGTCGATGTCGGCGCGGAAGGTGCAGATGCCGTCGTGGGGGTGGCTCTCCGGGTAGGTATGCACCGTGATGTGACTCTTGTCCAGATGGCCCAGCACGGTTTCCGGCAAGGGACCCGGCGATGCCGAAGACAGGTCCTCGTCGCCCACCACGGGCTCTTCGGCAATCAGCATGGTCACGCTCGCGCCCTGGGGGTCATAGTCCTGCCTGGCGATATTGAGAATATTGGCGCCGATGATGTTCGACACGTCGCTCAGGATCTGGGTCAGGCGCTCGGCGTTGTATGCCTCGTCGATGTAGGCGATATACTGCGCGCGCTGGTCGGCATTGGTCGCATAGCACAGGTCGTAGATGTTGAAGCACAGGGCTTTGGTCAGGTTGTTGAAGCCGTGCAGCTTGATGCGGCGAGAGGACATCGGTGGACCTGCTCCAGAATCAATCGCGAAAACAACCTATCATTATCGTGTACCTCCTCAATTCATTCCAGCAAGGATGCGCTACGTGCCGCAAGCTCCAGTGCGGAATGAGGCCTGTACAGCGCTAAATTGACGCGCGCACCAGTCATAGGCAAAATGCACCAATGGAGGAGAACGAGCACGGCAAGGCGGATTGGCGCATTCCGGTCACGCCAACGGAAAACTAACGAATGACATCGAACGAACCACAGTTCTACCCGGTCGATCGGCAGGCGATGGATCAGCTTCTGGCGCTGTGCCAGCGTCATTACTACGAACCACGCCAGATCGTCATGCGGCCTGGCGACGAAAACCAGACGCTGCTGTACGTGATCGACGGCTCCCTGTCGGTCTCGACCGAGGGCGATGATGGCCGCGAGTTGATCCTGAGCTACCTCAATCCCGGCGACTTCCTGGGCGAACTGGGGCTGTTCATGAAGGCCCGGGCGCGCGAGGTGCTGGTGCGAACGCGCTCCAACTGCGAACTCGCCGAGATTCCCTATGCCCGCCTGCGCGAAGCGCTCGACAACGAACTCAAGGAATATGCGGTCGAGATCATGACCGCGATCGGCTCGAAGCTGGCCCAGCGCCTGCTGCAGGCACGCCGGAAGGTTCTGCACCTGGCGTTCCTGGACACCCAGGGCCGCGTCGCCAAGGCCCTCATCGACCTTTGCAACGAGCCGGACGCGGTCTCGCACCCGGATGGCACCCAGATCCGCGTCACCCGCCAGGAGCTGAGCCGCATCGTCGGCTGCTCGCGCGAAATGGCCGGCCGGGTGATGAAAACCCTGGAAGAAGACGGCATGCTGCGCGCTTCCGGCAAGACGGTGGTGGTGCTCGGCAAGTACAAGGGCTCCGCCCCCGGCTGAGCCTCCGTTCGGGTCAGTTCGAACCCGGCAGCCAGCGCCGCCATCCCTGGCGCGGCTCGGCCTGAACCGGCACGCTGCCCGGCGCGCGGATCAGGATCACCGAGACGTTGTCGCGCGCACCGGCCGCCTTGACCTGCTGAATCAGCCGCTCCACCTTCACCTCCAGATTGGCGTCGTCGGCCAGCACCTCTGCGATCTGGCGGTCCGTCAGCTCACCGCTCAGGCCGTCGGAACACAGCAGGACCAGATCATCGTGATGCCACGGGACTTCGACCCGATCGACCCGGGGCTCCTGGGATCCGTGCACTCCGAGACAGTGGGTCAGCATGTGGCGGCGCGGATGCCTGGCTGCCTCCGCCCGGCTCAGCTCGCCGGTCTCGACCATCAGGCCGGCCAGGTTGTGATCCTGCGTCAGCTGCGTGAGCCGGCCCGACTCGGGCTCGAAGCGGTAGGCCCGGCTGTCGCCGACCCAGGCCACCTCGAAGGAGGCGCCACGCTCGTGCAAGGCAACGACCGTCGTTCCCATCTCGGCCAGCTCGGCGGCCTGCGACTGCCCGGCGCGGATGGCGTGATGCGCGGCCAGGATGGACGAGCGCAGCTGGGCGCCGTCGCGAATCGCGGCCTGGATCGTCTGGCTGGCCAGTCGGCTGGCCTCGCCGCCCCCGGCATGACCGCCCATGCCGTCGGCCACCAGCCACAGTCCGTTGCGCTCATCCACCACGATGGCATCCTGGTTGCTCGATCGCACCAGTCCGACCTCCGTCTGTCCGGCGGAGCGCGGGATATGGCCGGTATCGCGAGACATGGATGGATTGCGCTTAAAATCCCTGGTGATTGATGTGCCCGGCACGCAAACCGTTGCCGGCCCGGCCCGTATCCACCCTAATCTATCATGCAAAATTCCGAAAACCTTCCGATTCGCTGGCGCGTTCTCAAGTTCGGCGGCTCGTCCGTCGCCAGTGCCGCGCACTGGCCGCACATCGTCGACAGCATCCAGGCCGCGCTCGCCGACGGTGCGCACGTGGTGGTAGTGGTCTCCGCCCTGCGCGGTATCACCGACCTGCTGGAAGCCCAGACCCAGGCAGAAAGCGCACAGAGTACCGAGCTGGTGCTGGACGAGGTGCGCCAGCGCCACGCCGCGCTGACGGCCCAGCTGCAGCTCGGCGAGCCGCCGCTGGACCAGGAATACGAACACCTTGAAGCCTGCCTGAATCATCCCGGACTGGGCCACGATCCGGCCGCCCAGGCCGAACTGATGGCCCAGGGGGAACACCTGAGCAGCCGGCTCAGCGTGCGCATCCTCCAGCATTTCGGCATCGACAGCGCCTGGCTGGACGCCCGCGAGGTGCTGCGCTGCACTCCCGATCCTAACCGGGGCCGTGCCAGCCAGTACCTGTCCGCGCAATGTCCGGCCCTGCCCGACCGGCCACTGCAGGCACGCCTGTCCGACCGCGGCCGCTGCCACGTCATGCCCGGATTCATGGCGGCCGGCGCCAACGGCGAGACCGTGCTGCTCGGCCGCGGCGGTTCCGACACCTCGGCGACCTGCACGTCCGCGGTGCTGGAAGCCGAACGGGTCGAAATCCACTCGGATGTCCCCGGCCTGTTCAGCGCCGACCCGCGCCGGACGCCCGCCGCGCGGCTGCTCAAGCTGGTCAGCTACCGCGAGGCCCAGGAACTGGCCGCCATGGGCGCCAAGGCCCTGCACCCGCGCTCGCTGGTGCCGCTGGCGCGCGATCGCATTCCGATGTGGCTGTGCCAGGTCGACCGACCGGACATCGTCGGCACGCGCATCACGCCCGAGGCGCGCGATCACGGCGCCCAGGTCAAGGCCATCGTGCAGCGCAAGGGCATCACCCTGGTTGCGCTGGAAGGCATCAACATGTGGCAGCAGGTCGGCTTTCTCGCCGACATTTTCGGCGAGTTCAAGGCCTTGGGACTTTCGGTCGACCAGGTCTCGACCTCGGAATCGAATGTCACCATCACCCTCGACCCCGGCGCCAACGTGACCGACCAGGCCACGCTGCGCGAACTGCAGCGCCGCCTGGAAAAACACTGCCGGGTCGAGATCTTGAGCGACTGCGCCACGGTCAGCCTGGTCGGCCTGGGGATCCGCACCATCCTGCACCGGCTCGGACCGGCGTTGGAGGTTTTCGAGCAGCGCCGCATCTTCCAGGTCAGTCAGGCCGCCAACGACCTCAACCTGACCTTCGTTGTCGAAGCCCGCCACGCCGACCGCCTGGTCCAGCAACTGCACCAGCAGGTCATCCCCGGCGGCGCCGGCGGCGATTCGGTGTTCGGCCCGACCTGGGAACAGCTGTTCCGGCGCACCGACCCGGAAACCGCGCGGCCGCCCTGGTGGCGGCGCCAGGCCGC
>SKKM01000271.1 GCA_007121485.1 Wenzhouxiangella sp.
AGGTGGTGGTGGATGGCGCTGGTGGCCAGCAGGGCATGCACCGGCAGGTGGCCCTGCTTCAGGTAGCGGTCGGAAATCAGCAGGATCAGCTTGCCGTCGGCGACCTCGCGCTCGGCCTGCTCGCACATGGCTTTCAGGGCCTCGTCCAGCGCTAGGTCCTCCGGCACGTTCAGGTCGATGAAGGCCGACGGGATGCCCAGCTGCGGTGCGTTGATCAGCTGGCGAAGCTTGCGCTGCGACAGCACCGGCGAGTTCAGGACCACGCGCCTGGCCATTTCCGCGTCCGGTGTGAACACGTTGCCCTTGTGCCCGATGCCGGTTTCCAGCGACATCACGATGCGCTCGCGCAAGGAATCGATCGGCGGGTTGGTGACCTGGGCGAACTGCTGGCGGAAGCAGTCGTAGAGTGAGCGCACCCGGGTCGAAAGCACCGGCATGGGCGTGTCGTCGCCCATGGAGCCGACCGCTTCGGCCTCGGTCTGGGCCAGCACCAGGATGACCTCGCGGCGCTCTTCGCGCGACAGGTTGAACATCTTCTGGTAGGTGGACAGGGTGTCTTGGTCGAAAGGCTCGGCGGCCATGTGGACGTCGATCAACTCCGAGTCCAGGTACTGGATGCCGCTTTTCAGCCAGTCCTGCCAGGGCGCTGCGGTTTTGAGCTTTTCGTCGACCTGGGCGCTTTCCAGCAGTTCGCCGTTTTCCAGGTCGGCGACCAGGATCTGGCCCGGACCCAATCGGCCCCGGCGCAGCACGTTTTCAGGCCGGACATCGACCACGCCGGTTTCCGAGGCCACGATCAGGGTCTGATCGTCGGTCAGGGTCCAGCGCGCCGGCCTCAAGCCGTTGCGGTCGAGCGCGCACACGGCAAAACGGCCGTCGCACATCACCAGCCCCGCCGGGCCGTCCCAGGCTTCCTGGTGGAAGCTGAAGAACTCGTAGAAGGCGCGCAAATCGGCGTCGAGGTTGTCGGCGGTCTGCCAGGCCGGCGGGATGAGTATGCGTACCGCGCGCGGCAGCGACATGCCGCCGATGGTGAGCAGTTCGAGCATGTTGTCCAGCGAGCTGGAGTCCGAGCCGCTCATGGAAACCGGGGTTTCGATTTCGCCCAGCTCAGGCAACAGCGGTGATTTCAGCAGGGCGCGCCGGGCCCGGCTCCAGTTGCGGTTGCCGCGGATGGTATTGATCTCGCCGTTGTGGGCCAGCATGCGGAAAGGCTGGGCCAGTTCCCAGCGCGGCAGGGTATTGGTCGAAAAGCGCTGATGAAAGACGACCGCCGAGGCCTGCATGTCGGGGTGTTGCAGGTCGGGGTAGAACTGCGCCAGGAATTCCGGCATCACCATGCCCTTGTAGGACAGGGTCCGGCACGACAGGCTGGCGACATAGAAGCGCTCGCCGGTGGGCGTTGCCGCCTCGCAGCGACGGCGGGCCGTGTAGAGTCGCCGTTCGAATTCGGCCTCATCCATATCGTCCGGCGCGTTGACGAAGACCTGCTCGATCAGCGGCTGGGTTTTCCGGGCCGGTTCGCCGCAGGCCTCGGGGTCCACCGGTACCCGGCGCCAGCCGGCCGGGCTCAGGTCGAGCGCGCGCAGCGCGGTTTCCAGGCGACTGCGCTGAGCGGCTGCATCGGGTTCGGGCGCCATGAAAACGCAACCCGCGGCGAACAGTGCCCCGGCCTCGAGGCCGGCCTCGGCGGCAACGGATCGCAGGAAGGCTTCCGGCTTGCGAATGAGAATGCCGCAGCCGTCGCCGGTCTTGCCGTCCGGCGCCACCGCGCCGCGATGGGTCAGGCTGCACAGGGCGGCCAGGGCATCCTCGATCACCGATGCCCTGGGCTCGTTGTCCAGGCGTGCGACCAGCCCGAAGCCGCAGGAGTCCCGCTCGAAATCAGGATGGTGTAGCGTATCGAATCGTTTGCTCACGGCGGTCGCCTTGGGTCGGGCTATTGGAATCCACGGCAGACTACTGTACCAAGTCTTGATGCAGTGCGAAAAGACAGGCCGCTGAGCGGAAAAACCGGCAAGAATTGCGTGTCAATCAACAAGATCAGGATTTCTGCATGTCAAAAAGAAAACGCAAGCCAGTGAAATCGACGGAACCGGCAAAGACGGGCAGCAGGGAGTATTCGCCTGACTGGCCGGTGGTGGTCCTGGCCGGGGCCGGCATGCTGGTCACCGCGTACCTGGCCGTCACCGGCATGAGCAGTACCGCACCCCTGTTCTGCGGCGCGGGCAGCGACTGCGAGCTGATCCAGCAAAGCCACTGGTCCCTGCTGCTGGGCATTCCGGTGGCGATCTGGGGATTCCTGCTTTACGCCCTGATTGCGCTGATCGCCGGTCTCGGGCGGCCGCGGCTCAAGCGCTGGCAGCGCCTGTGGCTGCTGACTTTCTTCGGCACCGTGTTCAGCCTGTACCTGACCGCGGCCGGCTGGCTGGCGCTGCAGGCGTTGTGCTTCTGGTGCCTGGTCTCGCTGGGGATCATCACCGCGCTGTTCCTGCTGCTCACCTTTCGCCGGCCGGAATCCGCGCCCGGCATGCCCTGGGCCGGCTTTCTGGCCGGGCAGGGCGCCATGGTGGCGGTCGTGCTGGTGCTGCTGCATGCCCTTTACGCCGGCTGGTTCCAACCTCCGGAGGATCCGCGCCTGCGCGACCTGGCCCAGCACCTTGATCGCGTCGGCGCGGTGTATTACGGGGCGTCCTGGTGCCCGAGCTGCCAGGAGCAGAACCGTCTGTTCGGCCAGGCCGCGCGCCATCTGCCCTACGTCGAATGCTCGCCGGGCGGGCGCGGCGGGGTCGTGGCCTTCGAGTGCGTGGCCAACGACATCACGACCTATCCGACCTGGGTGATCGGCAACCGGCGCTTCGAGCAGATGATGACGCCCGAAGAGCTGGCCCGGCGGTCGCGATTTGACTGGGATGGTTGGAGCCCGGACGAGCGCTGAGTCTGCCTGACGTTAAACTGAGTAGCCGACTCGAACCCATAGCTGGAGAACGCTGGACGTGATTATCAGATTCCTGATCCTGGCCCTGTTGCCGCTGGCCGCTGTTGCCCAGACCCAGACGCCATACGAGCCATTGGCCATTGCCGAGCTGCCTGGCCTGGTCTACGAGCAATCGCTGTTTCCGGATGACGCCGATCGCGATCCGGCAATCCCTGAGCCGGGCGA
>SKKM01000159.1 GCA_007121485.1 Wenzhouxiangella sp.
CAGGACAGCTACCTGGCCCTGCTGCAGCGCAGCATCGACGCCGTCGAACAGGCACGCCGCTCGGTGCAGGAACTCGACGACCTGTTCCACACCGGCTTCCGCGGCGCCGGCGCCGAGCAGGTCCTGACCATGACCGACGAACTCAGTGACATCGAGGACGACAGCGACGCCCTGCAGATCGAGCTGCGGGCCCGCTTGTTCGGGATTGAAGACCAGTTGCCGCCGGTCACGGTGATGTTCATTTACAAGATCATCGACCGGACCGGCGAACTCGGCAACATCGCTCAGCGCGTGGGCTCACGACTGCACCTGATGATCGCGCGCTAGACCGAAGGCGGGGGCACGGGGATGGAACTGGCAATCCTGTTCATCGTTCTGGCCGCCGTGTTCGGCCTGTTCATGGCCTGGGGCATCGGCGCCAACGACGTGGCCAACGCCATGGCGCCGTCGGTCGGCTCGAAAGCCATCACCATCAAGCAGGCGATCCTGATCGCCGCCATCTTCGAGTTCGCCGGGGCGGTCCTGGCCGGCGGCGGGGTGACCAGCACCATCCGCCGCGGCATCGTCGACACCGCGCTGCTGTCCGGCCAGCCCGAACTGCTGATCTACGGCATGCTCGGCTCGCTGCTGGCCGCCGGCGTGTGGCTGCTGATTGCCTCGCGCTTCGGCTGGCCGGTCTCGACCACCCACACCATCATCGGCGCCGTGGTCGGTTTCGCTGCCATCGGCATCGGCGTGCACGCCGTGCAGTGGCCGCAGGTGGCGCGCATCGCCATGAGCTGGGTGGTCTCGCCGGTGATCGCCGGCGTCATCGCCTGGACCCTGTTCCGCAGCGTGCAGATCCTGATCCTGGAGCGCGACGACCCGCTGCGCTACGCCCGCCGCTACGTGCCCGGCTACATCTTCCTGACCGGCTTCTTCATGACCCTGGTCACGGTGATGAAGGGCCTGGAGCACATCGGGATCGACATCTCCACGCTGCAGGCCTACGCGCTGGCGGTGCTGTTCGGAGGCGTCATCGCCGCCATCGGCACCGTGTTCATCCTGCGCATTCCCTACCAGGAGCCCGACAAGCGCGACTTCCACTTCGTCACCGTCGAGCGCATCTTCGGCGTCCTGATGGTGGTCACCGCCTGCGCCATGGCCTTTGCCCACGGCTCCAACGACGTGGCCAATGCCGTCGGCCCGGCGGCGGCAGTGGTCAGCGTGGCGATGAGCGGAGAAGTCACCCAGCAAGCCATCGTGCCGATCTGGATCCTGGTGCTGGGCGGCATCGGCATCGTGCTGGGCCTGGCCACCTACGGCCACCGCGTAATCGCCACCGTGGGCCAGAACATCACCGCGCTCACCCCCAGCCGCGGCTTTGCGGCAGGACTGGCCGCCGCCTCGACCATCGTCATGGCCTCAGGCACCGGCCTGCCCATTTCGACCACCCACACCGTGGTCGGCGCCATTCTCGGCGTCGGCATGGCGCGCGGCATCGCCGCCATCAACCTGCGCGTGGTCGGCGGCATCTTCATGAGCTGGATCATCACCGTGCCGGCCGGCGCAGTGCTCTCGGTGGTGTTTTTCCTGGCGTTAAGGTGGGGGTTTCAATAAGGGTTCAGGTTTCAGGGTCAAGGGTTCAGGAAACTCCAGCTTGTACCCACCTAAAAGCTGAGCGCTGAACCCTGAACCCTCGCCCTATACTCCCGTCCATGTTCGTCAACGGAAATCCCGAATGATGCTTTGGCTGGTCGCGTTGCTCAGTGCGGGCCTGTTCGCCCTCGGCTGGTGGGTGAGCCGGCCGGTACCGTGGCTGTTGCGCTGGCTGTTCCGGTTGGCGGTGCTGGTCATGCTGCTGGCCCTGGTGCTGCCGCCGGGGGCCATCGACTGGATTCGCGATGCCTTGAGCGTACTCATGCCGCTGGCGCGCCAGGCCGACGAGGTGCCCGGGGCCAGCTACATCGTCCACTTCAGCCTCTTTTTCGGGGTTTCCGGCCTGCTGTTCTGGACCCGGCCCGATCTGGGCCGCCTCTACCCCGTGCTGGCCATGGCGGCCATGGCCGTGATCACCGAGGGCCTGCAGCTGCTGGTCGACGGGCGCTTCGCTTCCTGGGGCGACGTGCTGGCCAACCTGATCGGGGTGGGGGTGGCTGCAGCCGTGGTCTGGACGATCCGGCTGGCCTGGCCGACGCCTTCCCGGCCTTGACTTTCGTCAGGGCCGATCTGCTAGTCTGCCGCCATGCTCACCGACATTCACTGTCACATCCTGCCGGGCATCGACGACGGCTCGAAGGAACTGGAGCAATCGCTGGCCATGGCAAGGATCGCGATTGACGACGGCATCGACACGATCTTCGCCACGCCCCACCATTTCAACGGCGTCTACTCCAATCCGCGCCAGGCGGTGCTGGATCAGGTCGACCGGCTGCGCGAGGCCCTGGCGCGCGAGCGCATCTGGCTGCGCATCCTGCCCGGCGCCGAAAACCACATCGTGCCCGAACTGCCCGACGCCCTGGCCGACGGCACCACCCTGACCATGGGCGATTTCGGCCGGGCGGCGCTGGTCGAGCTGCCGGTGCACACCGTTCCGGCGAGCACGGAGCAGATCCTCGAGCGCATCCTTCAACAGGATATCGTCCCCATCATCGCCCATCCGGAGCGCAACACCTACCTGCGCCGGCACCCGGAGCGCCTGCGCAGGATGATCGAGCTGGGCTGCCTGGCGCAGGTGACGGCTCAGTCCTGCACCGGCCTGTTCGGCCCGCAGGTCCGCGCCGCGTCGCGGCACATGATCAGCAGCGGACTCATCCATTTCGTCGCCTCCGACGCCCACCGTGACCGGCGCCGGATTCCGGAGATCACCCCTGCGCTCGAGCAGGTGACCGAATGGACCAACAGGCAAGTGGCCGAGCTGATCGGCAAGGAGTTTCCCGCCGCGCTGGCGCGCGGGGACGTGCCTGATCCACAGGCACTGGACGCGGTCCAGGAGGCACCAGGATCGCGCCCCTGGTGGCAGCGCTGGTTCAGCTAGAGGGTTTCAGGAATTGTTGATCAGGGCCGGGAAGTAGCCGATCAACTCTGCCGGCGGACGCGGCAGATCGGGGAAGAGACGCCAGAACAGACCGCTGCCGGGAAACAGGACCACCCAGACGGTCAGGAAGATCAGGAG
>SKKM01000134.1 GCA_007121485.1 Wenzhouxiangella sp.
CCCGGAGGCAGCTCGCGAAAATTCAGCCGGTCCAGGTCGGGCGGCAGCCTGAGGCGGCCGGGTTCTTCATCGTCCTGAAAACTGAACTCGACCTCTTCGGGCACGGTCACAGTCGCGAACATGCTGTACAGCTCCAGGTCTTCCGGCGTGGGCGGCCGCTCGGGAATCTCGGTCAGGCCGAGCACGGTGTCGAGGAAGGTCATGGCGTGATCGCTGCCGTCGGCTTCGCCCGACAGGCCGCACTCCAGGGTCACGGCAGGGCAAAACTCGCCGAAGGCCATGGACTGCACGCCGCGCGGCTCGGTGAAGTAGATGACGGTGCGCGAAAAGCGCGCGGCGAGGTTGAGACGGCGTGGCTCGATCCGGTTGACCGCCGAGTAGTGGGGGTTGAGCCCCGTGTTGTTGTGGATGTCGATGCTGGCAAAGGGCTTGCGCAGACGAACATGCTCGGTGATCTCGGAGAAGACGTCGTGCCAGATGGTCGGGACCGTGTCCGAGCCCGGCCAGCAGCGGTTGAAGTCGGGCTGGTCGGCCAGGTGGCGGCGTCCGCGCGCCGCGGCCCGGACGTTGCCGATGAACAGAATCAGGCTGCGCGGCAGCGGGTCGCGCTGGTACCGGCTCTTGAGCAACCGTCGCACGGCATCCCAGCCGGAGATCTCGTTTCCGTGCTGGAGCACCGAAACGAACAGCGGCTGTGGCCGGCGGCCCGGCAGGTGGATCAGGGTCGGGCCGTCCAGCAGCGTCCCCAGCGCTTTCGCTTCCAGGTCCAGGAGTCCGTCCGGCAAATGATCCAGAATGAGCGGCTTCATGCGTTATCCTGTGCGGCTACCTGTATAAGCTAACCCAATGTGCCATGCCTGCGAGTCCGAATGAGCCGGCGACCGCCATGAAAATCTTGAAAGCCATGGCCTCCACCCCTATTCGGCCGTCATCGCGGCAACGCGCGAAAACCTGAATCCATCACTCGCCTGACATGATTCGAGCTCAATCCCTGACCCGACGCTACGGACCCCTGTTGGCGGTCGATGACCTGTCGTTTGAGGTCGAGCCGGGCACCATCCTGGGCTTTCTCGGGCCCAACGGGGCCGGCAAGTCGACCACCATGAAGATGCTGACCGGTTTCCTGGAGCCCAGCAGCGGCAGCGCCGAAATCTTCGGTCACGACATCCGTACCGACGGCCTGGCGGCGCGCCGCCGGCTGGGCTACCTGCCCGAAGGCGCCCCGCTGTACGGTGAGCTGAGCGTGGAGCGCTTTCTGGCCTTTGTCGCCGAGGCGCGCGGCTTTCGCGGGGAAGAGCTGCGCCGCCGGGCCCATGCCGCCATCGAGCGACTGAGCCTGGGGGAAGTGGCCGGGCAGACCATCGAGACGCTGTCGAAGGGATTCAAGCGCCGCGTGGGCATTGCCCAGGCCATCCTGCACGATCCGCCGGCGCTGATCCTGGACGAGCCCACCGACGGGCTGGATCCGAACCAGAAGCACGAGGTGCGGCGCCTGATCAGCGAGATGTCCAGCGACAAGATCATGATCATCTCGACCCACATCCTCGAAGAGGTCGATGCCCTGTGCACGCGGGCCATGATCATCGCGCGCGGCCGCCTGCTGGCCGACGATACGCCCGAAGGCCTGTTGAAGCGCTCGCGCTACCACAACGCGGTCACGCTGGTGCTGGACGACCTGCAGTTGGCCGCTTCGCGGCTGGGTGAATTGCCCGAGGCCGCCGCGGTCGAGATCCGGCGCGGCCGCCTGACCGTGTTCCCCAGCGGCCGCGGCAACCTGTTCGAGGCGGTCACCCGGGTGGCGCGCGATGCCGACTGGCAGGTTGCACAGATCCAGCTCGAGTCCGGCCGCCTGGACGAGGTGTTCCGCGTCGTCACCGGCGCCGAGGAGCGTGCGGCATGAGCAATCTGACTGTCGTGCTCAAGCGCGAGCTGGCCAGCTACTTCGCCACGCCGGTCGCCTACGTGTTCATCGTCATCTACCTGATCATGTCGGCCGTCTTCACGTTCTACCTGGGTGCGTTTTTCGAGCGCGAGATCGCCGATCTCGAGCCGTTCTTCCGTTTCCATCCCTGGCTGTACCTGTTCCTTGTTCCGGCCATCGGCATGCGCCTGTGGGCCGAGGAGCGCAAGTCGGGCACGGTCGAGCTGCTGCTGACCTTGCCCATCACCGCGACCGAGGCGGTGGTCGGCAAGTTTCTCGCGGCCTGGCTGTTCATTGGCCTCGCCTTGTTGCTGACCTTTCCGATCTGGATCACGGTCAACATCCTCGGCGATCCGGATAACGGCGTGATCCTCGCCGCCTACCTCGGCAGCTGGCTGATGGCGGGCGGCTTCCTGGCGATCAGCGCCTGCCTGTCGGCGGCGACCCGCACGCAGGTGGTCGCGTTCATCCTGTCGGTGGTGGTGTGTTTCCTGTTTCTGCTGTCCGGGCTGCCGATGGTGCTGGACCTGTTCCGCGGCTGGTTGCCGCAGGCCGTGATCGACGGGATCGCCAACCTCAGCTTCCTGGTCCACTTCACCTCCATCTCGCGCGGCGTTCTCGATCTGCGAGATCTGCTGTACTTCGTGCTGGTGATCGCGTTCTGGCTGGCGGCCAACCGGATCGTGCTGGAACTGAAGAAGGCGGATTGAGCGATGAAGAACTGGTATTCCTCCAGCGCACTGATTCTGCTGGCCATCCTGTTTCTGGCCCTGACCATGCTGTCCGGCACCTTTCTGACCGGTGCCCGGCTGGATCTGACCGAGCAGCGCCTGTACACCTTGAGCCCCGGCACGATCAACCTGCTGCGGCAGATCGACGAGCCGGTGACGGTGGAGTTCTTCTTCAGCGAGGGCGCGAGCAGCGACTTGCCGATGGTGCGCAATTTCGCGCGCCGGGTCCAGGAATTGCTGGACGAGATGGCGCGGCGCTCGGACGGCGGGCTGAAGGTGCGCCGGGTCGATCCGCGCCCGTTCAGCGACGAGGAAGACCGCGCGGTACTGCTGGGCCTGCAGGGCGTGCCGGTCGGCGCCGGGGGCGACACGCTCTATCTCGGCCTGGTCGGCACCAACATGATCGACGGTCGCGAGGTCCTGCCGTTCGTCTCGCCGGCCCGGGAAGCCTTTCTCGAGTACGAGCTGGCGCGCATGATCTACATCCTGAGCCAGC
>SKKM01000257.1 GCA_007121485.1 Wenzhouxiangella sp.
GCCCTCAGCAGTTCGTTGACCGAGGTACGCGAGCGCGTCTTCTCGTCGACCTGCTTGACGATGATCGCCGCGTACAGGCTGTGCGAGCCGTCACTGGCCGGCAGGCTGCCGGAGACCACCACCGAACCGGCCGGCACCCGGCCGGTGATGATCTCACCGGTGGCGCGGTTGTAGATGCGGGTGGACTGGCCTATGAACACACCCATGCCGATCACCGCGCCCTTTTCGACGATCACGCCCTCGACCACCTCGGAACGCGCGCCGATGAAGCAGCCGTCCTCGATGATGGTCGGGTTGGCCTGCAGCGGCTCGAGCACGCCGCCGATGCCGGCCCCGCCGGAAATGTGCACGCCCGCGCCGATCTGGGCGCAGGAGCCGACCGTGGCCCAGGTGTCGATCATGCTGCCCTCGCCCACGTAGGCGCCGATGTTGACGTAGCTGGGCATCAGCACCACGTCATGACCGATGTGGGCGCCGCGGCGCACGGTGGCCGTCGGTACCACGCGGGCGCCGCTGTCGGCGGGAGGATCGCGCTCGTCGGCAAAGCGCAAGTCGACCTTGTCGAAATAGTGCGAGACCCCGCCGGCCATGTCACGGTTGGCCGTGATGCGGAAATGCAGCAGGATGGCCTGCTTGAGCCACTGGTTGACCACCCAGCCGTCGGCGCCGGGCTCGGCGACCCGCAGACTTCCGCGCTCGAGGCCGTCCAGGCACTGGTTGACCGCCTGGCGCAGGTCCGCGTCGACGGTCTGCGGCGACAGCTCGGAGCGGCGCTCCCAGGCCTGTTCGATGATGGGTTTCAGGTCATGGCTGGATGTGGTCATATCGGTTCGGGTTCGTTGATCGTTGTAGTCGGTGACGGCGCCAGGAACGCTCAGTTGGAGACATCCAGGCGCCGGCGCAGTTCAGCTTCCAGCCGCTGGCAAGCGTCTTCGTCCAGCGCGCGGCCGTCGGCATCGACCACCAGGAAAACGTCTTCCACGCGCTGGCCGAAGGTGGCCACCCGCGCGTCCATCAGGCGGATGCCCTGGGCCACCAGGGCCTCGGCCATGGCCGAGAGCAGTCCCGGACGGTCGGTGGCGGCGATTTCCAGGCTGGTCAGATCGCCGGCCGGCTGCATGCGGATTTCTGCCCGGCCCATGAACGGCTGCAGGCGCCGCGGCACCGGGCGCGCGGGCAGCGAGCGCGCCGTCTTGGCCGCCAGCTGCTCGCCCAGGACGTGAGACAGGCGTGCGGCATCGGACGGGTTGAGCGGTTCACCATGGTTGTCCATGACCTGGAACACGTCCCAGCTCTTGCCGTCCTCGCTGGTGACAACCCTCGCGGCCAGCACGTCGAGCTGCATGCGGTCCAGCTCGCGCGCGACCACGGCGAACAGGCCGGCGAAGTCCTCGGCGTGGACGAACAGTTCGCTGATGCCCTTGTCAGGGAGGTGGCGGCAGACGACCAGCGGCAGCCTGTGCGCGGCCTGCACGGCCGCCGTCGCCCAGGCCAGCTGATCGGCGTCCAGGCGCAGGAAGGCACGCTCCGGCAGAGCCTGCCACAACACGCTCACGTCTTCGGCTGTCAGACCCTGGTCGGCCAGCAAGGCCTGCGCCTCGCGCCGGGTTTCCTCCACGCTGGCCTGGCGGTCCATGCGCTCGTCGGGGCCTCGGGCCAGGGCTTCGCCGGTGGCCCGATACAGCTCCCACAGCAGGCTGTCCTTCCAGGAATTCCAGAGCTTCGGACTGGTGGCCGCGATGTCGGCGGTGGTCAGCACCAGCAGGTGATTGAGCTGGCGCTGGCTGCCGACCCGCTCGGCAAACCGATTGACCACCAGCGGATCGCTGATGTCCTCCCGCTGGCTGGTTCGCGACATCAGCAGGTGCTCGCGCACCAGCCAGACCACCAGGTCCCGGTCTTCGGCGCTCAGGTCCAGGCGCTCGACGAAGGCGCGCGCATCCTCGGCACCCAGTTCGGAGTGGTCGCCGCCGCGGCCCTTGGCGATGTCGTGGAACAGGGCGGCCAGGTAGAGCACCTCCGGGCGCTCGATCCGCTGCATGACGGCGATGGCGTGGCCGAACAGATCCGGGTACTTGCCGTAGGTGAAGCGGCGCAGGTTGCGGATCACGAACAGTGTGTGCTGGTCGACGGTGTAGACGTGGAACAGGTCGAACTGCATGCGCCCGGTGATCTCGGCGTAGGCCGGCAAAAGCGCGCCGAGGACGCCGTAGCGATTCATGCGCGCCAGCTGGCTGTAGACCAGGCGCGGGCTTCTGAGCAGGGTCAGGAACATCCGCAGGATGTCCGGGTTTTCCCGGTAGGCCTTGTCGATCAGGTACAGATGCTCACGCACCAGCCGGATGGTGGCGGCGCGCACGCCGCGGATTTCCGGATGCTCGGCCAGCACCAGGAACATCCGCATCAGGAGTTCCGGGTGCTCGACGAAAGCGTGCGGATCGGTCAGCTCCAGGTAGCCGTGCAGGACCTGGAAATGCTCGTCGATTTCGGCCGAGGGCAGATGCTGGCGCCCGGAAAGCAGTTCTTCGTCGAAGCTCTGCAGCAGCCGCTCATTGAGACGCGCCAGCTGCATGGCCGAACGATAGTAGCGCTGCATGAACTGCTCCACGGCGGCGTTGCCGGCGCCGCTCACGTCGAAACCGAAACGCTCGGCCAGGCGGCGCTGGTGCTCGAACAGCAGCCGTTCCTCGGCCCGGCCGGCCAGTTCATGCAGGGCCCAGCGCAGGGACCACAGGAAATCGCGGTTGACCACCAGGTCGCTCAGTTCCTGTTCGCTCAGGAAACCGCGCTCGACCAGGCCGTACAGCGTGGCGGTGCCGAACTGGCGACGCGTGACCCAGGAGATCATCTGCAGGTCGCGCAAGCCTCCCGGCCCTTCCTTGATGTTGGGCTCGAGGTTGTAGATGGTGTCTTCGAACTGTTCGTGCCGTTCCTGCTGTTCCGCGCACTTGGCGGCAAAGAATTCCGCGGCCGGCCACAGTGCCGGCGCCTGGGTCGCCGAACGCATGGCCGCGAGCAGCCGCCCGCCGCCGGCCAGCAGCCGGGTTTCCATCAGGTTGGTCGCCACGCCCACATCGGCTGCCGCTTCCTCCACGCACTGCGAGACCGTGCGCACGCTGTGCCCGGGCTTGAGTCCCGCGTCCC